>JAJPJH010000051.1 GCA_021324335.1 Gammaproteobacteria bacterium | reverse complement strand
TTTCAGTAATTCATCAAGCATCTCTACTTTCATAGCCATCGTTATTATTCCATAAAAAATTTACGTTATGTTACACTATGGCCATTTACACAGATAGGTTTACAGACCCTACCTGGAAACAAATAATTTAAAAACATATTCTTGAATTATTAGTTGAAGCCAATAAAAGCTTTCTGAAATTATTACTAAAGTGGAAGAAGATAATTCACAGGATACCCATAGCGTACTTTCCTTTATTTTCGATACCCAGGAATATTTGTATGATCAGGTGCTTGTATCAAATTATAAGCCACTATTGCGGAAACGGTACCAATTGCAAAGAAACCAGCAAATCTTCCCAAAGTCTTAGCATTACACCATTTATTGTTAAGTTTATCTGGTTCTTGCGTTGACGTGGGTGGGATATAATCTGTTGCATTTAGAAAATTTTCTTGGTCTTTTGGATTAGCAAGAAAAACTTCAAAATCATCTAATAAACTTTTTCCTACTTTATCAAGATCGAGTTCAAAAATTCGAATGGTGTTTTTATTATTGTCTGAATATAAACGCCAAGTAGCTTGTACATCATACATTCTAAAATAATGCAAAATATCGCTAGCATCTCTATTTACTAATCCTCCAGTAATACTAAAAATCAATTTTTGTTTTTGTTCATCAAAATAAAAATTGAAATTAGTTGGCTTTATAAGATTAGGATCGGCCATCTTGCTAAGAACAAATGCTTGCAATTTTTCATGGGCATGATCTTGACCTTGCTGCGTCTTTATAATTTTATAATACCTTTGTTGAAATTTTTTAAAGCGATCATTTAATAGCATATGCCTCTCCTTAGGATGTATATGTAGGCAAGATAAAAAATCCAGAATGAGTTTACTCAATTATAAAGCTGAGAAAGAATAATTAGAAGTATTTGTAATAGATGTGAATGCACATAAATATTAGCAGGTCAATAATAAAGATTAATAAAAAAGATTTTGTAAAAGCCAGTGTACATGTTCATAGGGGGCTATCTGCACCAACTTTTGACTCGCCCACGTCTCTAGAGCCAAGATCCCGTTGTTCGTTTTGAAACAAGGCCTGGTCAACAAATGCAAATAGATTGGGTTAAATTTGGACGTGGTAAAAATCATCTCTCTGCTTTTGTCGCAACCATGGGTTATTCACGCGCCAGTTTTGTAAAGTTTGTGATCAATGAACGGTTAGAGACATTGCTTAATTGCCATGAAAAAGTATTTGAATACTTTGGCGGTGTCCCACAAGAGATTCTTTATGACAACATGAAAACGGTTGTGCTAGGGCGTGATGTTTATGCTCCGAAAAAACACCGGTTTCATCTTGTCAAATGGGACGAAGTTTTTCAAATCTATTTGAGTAGGTAACGGCATTGAGATATTATACGGTCTTGCTAAAAATACACCATTATTCATTCAAAGAGGACTATTCATGAATTCTAGCACTATAGTAAAAGAACTAATGGATTCTAAATCTGAGAAAGACCTTTATGATCATCTTATTAAGCATTTTCCATCTGAAACAGCTTTACTATGTGGCAAAAGAGTTCAAGTAGCACCGAGTACTTCATTTAAGCTAGATAAAGGTTATACAGTATCTCAATTACCATCAGCCATTTCATCAGAGGTTTTATTAGTTAATAAAAACTGTTATGATCGTAAAGATTTTATTGAATTTGAACGTGGTTTTGGGGCTGCAGACAATTTGCATATGATATTAGAAGGTGGCAAGGATAATTATAAAAAGTTTATCAGTGGACAACCAGATTATGTTGCTTTAACGGAAGAGCAATTTAATGCAATGCATGAAGACTATAACAAACGCTTGCATAATGATGATTTAAAATTAGCAGCATTTTATATGGCAGCTTTTAATGATGTGGGTAAGTCAGAAATTATATTAGAAGCAGCTTCAGAGATAACGGGTGAAAAAATATTAGATCATGATAAAGCAAATGCTATTATAGTTTCTAATGAAGAAGCACGTAAAAAGTTTTATCCTGAATTAGCTCTTTTAAACAAAAATGTTCAAGCATTGATTTGCGCTGCGGTTGGTTTAGATTTTAATCCTATGTGCTTTATGCAAGGTGAATCTCCTTTATATCCAGTCGCACAAGTAAGTGAAGCTATATCAAAAGTTCCAGAAGCACAGCGAGAAGATGTTTTTTCTCTTATTAAAATTGAAGCTGCCACGGATCTGACAGCTGCTCGTAAGCATCAAGCAAAGGGTGGCGCTACTTATAATCGGTATGTACACCTGGGATTTGAGGATGGCTTCAGAAAATTACATGGATTAATAGAAAATAAGTCACCTGAAGAGAAATCATCCGAAGGACAATCACCTGAAAAAGTTTATCTTTCTTTTATTAATGAGCATGCTCAAAAAGTTGGATTAGATGTAATACAAGAGCAAGATATACGTATTACATTAACTCGAATTGCTTTAATGATTCGCGCTACAGATAAAGAGCTCGGCAAGCTTGTGTTAGACGTATTTAATGAATTGAAAAAAAATGCTCCAGATCTTGCTGAAATTCTTATTAAAGAATTAGCAATAAATAATTTAAAGTACGGCGAATTTAAATCCCTTTGGATGCAATATTCTCCTGATGCATTGAGAATTCCAACTAGAGAAAATAAGCTTAAAACGCCAACACCTGCTGAAGGGTTAATGTTAGGATTAAAAATTTATGCTAATGTTCTTAAGCTAGCTCGTGAGCAAGTCTGGACAATGAACACCGCTTGCTATATGGTACAAGGGCGCGATCTTATTCCAACTATTAAAGACGCTGTAAGTCAGGATAATAATAAAGAAGCATGGGATATATTGTACAGAGCAGCGCAAGGCGAACTTACAATCGTAGAGGGACATGCTAGATATAAAATTCCCTCAAAGGTTCAGACTCTGAAAACCGTAGGTTCCTTTCCAGTAAGTAATGATGATTCAAAAAAGTCAAAAGAATCACAACAACCTATAACAACCAACAACCCAACATTGAATTAATAGCGAGTAGGAGGCGGCTCACGCCGCCGTCCTCTCACACCACCGTACGTGCGATGTCGCATACGGCGGTTTAAGTTAACGTTTCAACAACATCGCTTGTTGTTCCAGATTGATCAACCTTTGTTTTCCAAACCATTCTATTGACATAGCTTGTTGCATTG
>JAJPJH010000025.1 GCA_021324335.1 Gammaproteobacteria bacterium | reverse complement strand
ACACCCTTGCCTAGACTCGCACTTCCGATCTCCACGGCGTGCAGCGGACTTTCACCGCCTAGAATTGCGCCATGCTTGGCGCACAAACACTAATTGCCCTAACGTAATTGTTAGGGCAATTTTATTGCAAATAGCGTTAACGAGACCTTAATTAGATGCGGCGTTTACTGTCATCCTGGCAGTCTATTGCTTTATGAAACAAAAAAATGAAGCAGAGAAATTGGTTACATAACGAAGTTAATAAAATTCAAATCTTAGATAAGAACATTCTTGGAGTAATAATGAAATTATTTATACTTTTTATTCTGTCGCGTAAACGTACGAGCAAGAACACTATAACTTATGCGACCTCAAAAACCCCGATTTTTTTCTCTACAAGTGTTAACGCATCATATTTATGATCAAGCTTGTTATAAGTATCAATGTACTTAGCTTTGAAACTTTCAAAATCATCAATTGTGTTCCATTGATCAATCGTAAGATATCTACCGGGTTTGGAATGATCTTTTAGTAACACCGTACCATGGTAATTTTGCGATTGTTTAAATAAAGATACCCAATCACCGTTCGAACCATAAATTTCTTCGAATGTCCTAACTTGTGAGGAATCAACCTCATATTCCCAGATAATATGAATCATACATCACCCTATTGAATAGTAAACTGAATAGTAAACTGAATAGTAAACGTTTAGCAAAATACATCATCTAATCAATGAACAATCAGAAATCAAAGAAGCAAGCACAGCCTGGGTGTAGGCGTATGTTTAGGCAGGTATTCAGATCGGAGATATAATTATATTGTAATATGTAATATTACGTTAAATATACTATTTTAATGATTTATATTATTGTAAATAAATAATCGATAATGGCTATTATCGATAGTTAGTAGAAGAAGTTTGTTATTTATTCATTAGAAAGCACCTTTGTAAGCCAATGATTGATTTAAAAAATTTTCAAATTCATAAAGTGAAAAAAAAATTTTTCCTCTATGCTATACTGCTAATAGGTAAGGATTGTTAGGTTGCATCAATGCCCTTGACTGCATGGCCTTGCTCCTTATCAGAATGCTTATGCCATTCAATCATCGCTCTTAGCTTACATTAACCCGCATCCTACTTTCCTTCTTACTTCCTCTCAATAATCAAGAGGAAAGCGTATTACGAGCTCTTTTTACTACGGCAATTCAACAAGGAGGAAATAGCTATGAAACACCGCGGTCGTTTGGTTATTTTACCTATAGCATTAGCTTGTTGTAGCATAGCGTATCAATGCGCTTATGCTGATAAAGTCCCACTACCACTTGGTAAGCTTATCAATACACATCAGGTAACCTGTCCTCCTGGAGCCGCTCCTGGAGCAGTTTGCACATACGCCGTTGTCACAGGTTGCAAAGATGCAAATGGAAACCCATTGCAAGATTTAGGGGTAACTATGGCTGTCACTCAGCCACAATTATCTCCCGGTCAAAAACCCAGAGGAACTATTGTTTTGCAGTCGGGTGGTCCCGGTGCTTCATTCTATGATGGTTTAGGCGGCTGCCTTGACGCTACCCAATGTGTTAATGGTGTACCAACTACTGATACCCAGGGTTTTTCAGCTTATTTTGTAAAGCAGGGTTTTACTACTGTTGACTTAAAATGGGATGGTGGTCCAAATGGTGCAGCAACTGGGCCAGGCTGGCAATTAGGTAATCAGGGCGTTTTACACTTCGCTTGCCGTCCAGCTACGGTCTTTAATGAGATATATAAAAACCCTCAAGCGCATGTAAAAGGCACCCCTTACTGCGGCATGGGAAGCAGTGGTGGCTCTGCTGCGTTAGGTTATGCACTCGCATATTATGGCAACACAGTTCCTCATCATGAACATCAAACACAAGAAGCTTTGTTTGATTTCGTCAACTTGACGAACGGACCTGCCACCGCTCGTATCGATGTTCTGTGCGCTCCGAAACAAGCTTACAATAATCAACCTATCACTAACTGTGGCGTAACATCCTATGCTAACCCAAGTTTGGTTCCTCCGGGTGTAACAGCACCAGTCTATACATTTCCACCGGGAGTCGGCCCATTTAATTCGTGGGAAGGGACGACTACTTGTAATACAGGAAACGCCTCCCAAGCAGATATCAATACATGGGCACGTGACGGGAATGTTTCAACTGGTCCGCTTGCTTATCAAGCTGTCTGGGAATATCCACATACCAACGTGGCCTTTTATTTCTGTGGTTCGCCTATTAACAATGTAAGTTTAGCCATGGGGTGGTTCCTCACACAGAAAATTCAACCTCTCAATGGATCTAATGGTGGTTTAGCCTCTGTCAATTGCTTCACGCAATGCACAAATGAAGCTATATATAAGGATCCAAATGCAGTGGCTCAAACAGAGAGTGATATGCTCAAGTACTGTGTGCTAAATCACGATGTCGATGAGGGTGAGGGTGAGGGTCAGGATCATTAATGATCGCTGCCATGAATTGCTCCGAGTGTTAGATCACTCGGAGCAATTCAAGTTGTCAGGTTTTCAATCAAGGAATATTTCAGGGGCGACTAATTAGCACCCAGCTATGTGGAGTCGAGTTAGTGATAAATTTAAAATATCAAAATGAGGAGGTTTGAATAATGAAACTGAGGGATCATCTATTATCGAGAATAAAATTTTCTACCTGCAGATGCGACTATGCGGTTTAGTATACGGTAATGCCAGCATAATTTTAACGTAACGCACAGGGCTTCTATTATTTCACGAAAGGAAAATTTGGACATACCTTTTTGTCGTTCTTTAAAATAAATGGGAATTTCAAGAAAATTCGCTTTAGTTAAGTGAATGCGATACAGCATTTCCAAGCCAATGGAATATCCTTTCGAATAAAACTTTGCAAAATTTAACTGCATGAGCACTTCTTTTCGGTAACACTTAAACCCTCCGCTTATATCTTGCAAACGTAATCCTAAGACTAAGCGATAAATCTTGTTTGCTATTGCACTGATTACCTTTCGATATATCTTACGATCTATACTCTGCCCACCTTGTACAAACCGCGAACCAATAATCACATCGTAATAGGTTGCTAATTCTAAAAATAGCGTTAAATATTCCGGATCATGAGAAAAGTCAGCATCCATTTCAATAATATAATCTACTTGCTGTTCAAGGCAAAAAAGAAACCCTTTAAGACCTGCAGAGCCTCGTCCACGCTCATTTTTTCTCTCAATGAGAAAGAGTTTTTCTGGATAATGTGGGATAAGTTCTTTCACTATCTGCGCTGTCCCATCTGGGGAAGCATCATCAATAACAACAACCTTCAAAGTATGACTTTGCTTTAATTTTAAAGCAAAAATATGTTTAATTAAGGCAGCAATATTATGGTGCTCATTATAAGTCGGGATAACTACTATTCCTTCCATTTAGGCTTTTCTCGCATTACTCTGTACAATTAACAACCAATAAAATGGTATTGAAATCTCGCCTACATAAGTATAGCAAGCAGTTAGGGGTCAGAGGAACTAAAGCTTGACTAAATATAATGATAAATTATGATAACTGTCATTTTTAGGCATTTTCATATCAAATTACGGAGAGGCATGCATGGCACGCTTTGGGGTGACTTATCACGATATTGCCAATGCTGCAAACCAATTAGTTGGTCAAGGCAAACAGCCCACTATTGAGATGATTCGTCATCTACTAGGAACTGGAAGTAGTACTACGATTGCTAATCATTTGCGTAAATGGAGGGCAGAACAGGAGAAGGACACTTCCCTACTTGCAAATGAAAAAATTCCACAAGAATTAATGGCAGTTATAAAAGGCCTATGGGAGCGCGTTGCCCAGCATGCAAATGAAAAAATTATGGCGATGGAAAGCCAATTTCTACAAGCTGTGAAAGAAGCACAGGAAGAATGTAACACCATCAAACAAGCCTATCATCAATTACAACAACAATTTGAACAGTTAAAGCAAGAAAAAATTTCTCTTTCTACTGACCATCAAGCGCTTCAACAAGCCTTTACGAATGAAGTTAAAGAGCATACTACGCTTAAGTCACAGAATGAAGGGGCAATAAAACAGCTTCAGGAAAAGCAAGAGCGGATTAATGAATTAAATCGCTTGCATGTCCAAATGCAAGCTAATTTAGAACATTATCGTGAAAGCGCACGTGAGCAGCGTCTCTTAGACCAACATCAGTATGAAGAACAGAAGCAAATTTTGCATGCTCAAATTAAAGAATCACAAGCGCAACTGGCAGCGATGTCTGATAAAAATACTGCCTTACAACACCAACATCAGCAAATTAAGCAACATCATGCTATTTTACAGCATACCCATGACCAACTCATTTCACGTCATGATATTTTGCAGGATAAATTTGAGAAAATCGAACAAGAGAAAAATAGATACGCCCAAGCAATTGAGCATTGGCAAAAAAGGTTGGAAGAGCTACAAAAACAGACAGAATTACAACAAACCAAAATGGTCGAATTACAAGTTGAAATGAAAATTTTAACGCAACAGTTAAAATCAGCGCATGACGAAATTGGTAAGTTAACAGAAGAAAATAAGTTATTAATTCATGAGAAATGGATTTTAGCGCAAGAAAAAGCGCATTTAGTAGGCCAGCTTAAACAATTGGAAGTCAAAGAAAGTGCTTAAGGAGAGCATCTATGTCTAATATGTCTAATATTCAATTCCTACCCTCCCGTGAACAAGTAACTGCTGTTGCCAGATATTGCGTTAACCTGGTTTTACATAAAGCAACCAACCCGAAACGATCAAAAGTTCTATCCATTTTCCTTAATGTAAGAGACGCCCATGTCAAAAAACTTACTCAATCCTACCCTAACTGGCAAAAAACTCTATTCATTGCATTAACAAATGACATTTTTAATGACACACGAAAAAATCCGAAAAAAGTAATTAATTTTTCCTACATAATTGAGTCGGCAAAAAAAGTAAATTTACCAGAAGGCCTTTTTCTTCCTCTTCATGACGTATCTATTACATTTGCAGAAAATGGAGAAATTATTGTGAATGAAAAAAGGATGTCGATTGAAGATATGCGTTTTGCGCATCACCAAAGCACAGTAGATCGTTCTATAAGTTTAAGAGCTAGATATTAGCAGACAACCACTACCTCATTCATGGAAAAAACCAACTATTTATGGTATCTTCCTGAATATTTTTAAATTGAGGTGACCGTGAAAGCCCTGTTAAATAGCCTATTCAAAACCGCCATCCAAGCCGCCTTCGGCGAAGCCGCTGCTGATGGTGACCCTTCCATTCAGCTCGCAGCACGGCCTGAATATGGCGATTATCAAGCCAATTTTGCGTTAAAATTGGCCAAAAAATTACAGATGAAGCCAGTCGATATTGCTAAAGCCGTGATCACCAAATTAGACTACCCTACTATCTTTAAATCCCTCGAACCCTCCGGCCCTGGCTTTATCAATATCTCCCTCACCAATGAATTTCTAGCTCAACACTTACAAGCCCTCATTCATGACGATCGACTAGGTGTCGCCCAACACAAACACCCTGAAACAGTTGTCGTCGACTATGCAAATGCGAATGTAGCGAAAGAAATGCACGTCGGCCATATCCGCTCGATTGTTATTGGTGATGCCATTGTCCGTATTCTCAGTTTCCTGGGACATCATGTCATTCGGCAAAGCCATTTAGGTGATTGGGGTACGCAATTTGGCATGCTGATTGAATATTTAATCGAAACGGGTGAATATAAACAAACCCATACTGTTAGCGACTTAGATCCTCTCTATAAAAAATCCAAAGAATGTTTTGATACGGATCCTGTCTTTGCCGATAAAGCACGTGCTCGTGTTGTAGCATTACAAAGCGGTGATGAAGAAACGCTGGCTATTTGGCGCCAATTAGTTGCAGAAAGTTTACAGTATTTTCAAAAAATTTATGACAAATTAGATATCTTACTTACCGAAGAAGATGCGCGCGGCGAAAGTTTTTACAATTCTATGCTGGCCGATATTGTGGAAGAGCTGCAGCAAAAAGGTTTAGCTGAAACCAGTGAGGATGCTATTGTCATTTTCTTAGAAGGGTTTGTAGGCCCGAATAACAACCCTATCCCCTTTATTATTCGCAAAAAAGATGGGGGTTATTTATATGCAACAACCGACTTAGCTGCCGCAAAATTCCGTATGCACCAATTAGGTGCAACACGTTTAATCTATTTAACAGACGCACGACAAAAGCAGCATTTTGCGATGCTATTTGCAACAGTCAATAAAACAGGCTGGGCCGCTAATGAGGTGCGTATGGAGCATATTCCTTTTGGTGCGATTTTAGGAAAAGATAATAAACCATTTAAAACTCGCAGTGGTGAATCGATTAAGTTAATTTCTTTGTTAGAAGAAGCTGAAAATCGTGCCATGGCGATTGCGTATGAAAAAAATCCTCATCTCACGCAAGAACAACTGACTGAGATTGCGCATGATATCGGCATTGGAGCTTTAAAATATGCGGATTTACGTGCGGATAAAATTAAAGATTATATTTTTGATTGGGATAAATTATTATCTTTCGAAGGCAATACCTCCCCTTACTTGCAAAATGCCTATGTCCGTATTCGCGCTATTTTCCGTAAAGAACCTATTCAATGGGATGAGGTATCCAATACCTCTATTATTTTAACCTCGGAAATTGAACATATTTTAGCTGTTAAAATCTTAGAATTTCCCGATGTTATTTATACCGTTGCGGATAGCCTCGCTTTACACAGCTTGTGTGATTACTTATATGAACTGGCCGCGACATTTCATCGTTTCTATGAGCACTGTCCTATTTTATCGCAAAAAGATAAACAAATTCGAAATAGCCGACTTTTATTAGCTGATTTAACGGCTAGGACGTTGAAGTTAGGGCTGGATTTATTAGGGATAAAAACGTTGGAACAGATGTAAAGGCCACCTGTAAAGGTGGCAGCTCTTCCCTTTGAATTATGGTATAAAAGCTGGACTGTTAACTTACATTTTGCAAGATTCGCACGTTTTACTTCGATTTAAACCTTTTTGATGAGGGATCCTCCTTCCCGATACCATTGTCTATTTCTTCAGCTGATCTTTTCCGCTTCGCTTCTTCTTCTAGCAGCTTATTTTCTGCAGCCTGAAAATTATCTATTATCGGGATATAAAGATCATAAATAAGAGATTCACTCCTTTTTTCTTCATCCTCACTTGGATATACTTGGCTATCTACTACTGCATACACTTCTTTGAAGAAAAGCCGAATTTCTTTATCAGTAATCCTATTTTGTTCTGCTTGAAACTCAAATGGATGATTCGCCAGTGCTTGTAAAACAATAGCGGGTAACTTTAATTTCTGAAGATTATCAAAAAAATCTTTATACATCTTTTGTGCTTCTTCTTCAGATATTATATTTTTTCCTATACTTCTATTAATGGCTTTACTCAGACGGTCGAGGCATCCATTCAGTATATCTCTATAAAAAAAGAGATAGTCGGTATTCCCACCATCTACTATGTGAGCTGTTATTAACCCCAAATCCGCCTCGGTAGGCTTAAGACCATGGGCAAGGAGATACTGAATTCGTTGTGACATATTTGAAGTAATCCCTTCATTTCGCGTAGCTGCCCATAAAACAGTTTCTCCATTACAACTCATCCAATTAATATCAACATGACATTCTTCTATAAGATATTCCATAATCGGCATCCATCCCAACCATGTAGCCATTTGGAGTGGGTTATGATGATACGTCCCTCCGTATGAATCTGTAACCACGATACATGCTTTATTGGGATCAGCACCCTTTAATACTAAGTATTTAACAGCCTCTAAACCGCCCATGCCGCTGTAATAAATCAGCAATTTATCCATATTTTTTAAATCATTTTTATATTTCCGCAAATACGCTTCTGCTTCGATAGCATAATATAAATTCAATTTTTCGACTTCATCTTCATTAGAGAACGGGATACGCAATTCTTTCAATTTAGTTACGACAGGGCTTATTTTTGATAGATATTCGCTATCCTTTGTGGCCGTGCCATACCCTATACCCGCGTTATCTGCTATATTCCTATAAAAATTGGCATCAGGAACCTCAATAAGCTCATGAATTTTTATTAATTGCTCAGCGAGTTGTTTTTGCTGAAAGCAGCTGGCGAAATGTTTAGTCCATACTAAGTCAAATTTTTGCTTATAACTTTGTCCTGCTTCGATAGCTATTCTGTGTCTAAATAAATTCTTTAACAGACGTTCATAATATGTATCTCTTGTAAGGTTATACCATAATTTGGAAACTCGGCGAGTAGTATAGGGAGAAGTTGAAAAAAATAGAATGTGCCTTTGTAATTCTCGCGGAAGTTCTGGAAGGGTTGTCATTTTATTATTTCCTTATTTTATAAGTTATCTAAATGGACAATGCACAAATCAGTCACATTTCACATGATGCAAGAACCAACTGAGATTGTCTAGTATAATGGAGATTTATTATCTCCGCTTCATTGTCGTATGATTAAATAGATGAGGAGCCTTGCATTTTTGCAAGGCTCGTACCTCTTACGGCTTACGCTTTTTTGGCTGAGAACCCTCTTCCTCCGATACATTGCCTACCTCTTCTGCTGATTTTTTCAGCTTCGCTTCCTCTTCTAGCAGCTTATTTTCTACAGACTGAAAACCCTTTATTATCGGGATATAAAAATTATCAATAAGAGATTTACTCATTTTTTTCTCATTCTCATCCTCATCATCACTTGAATATACTTGGCTATCCACTATTGCATACACTTTTTCGAAGGAAAGCTGAATTTTTTTAGCAGTAATCATGTTTTGTTCTGCGTGAAGCTCAAGATGATTTGCCAGTGCTTGTAAAACAATAGCGGGTAACTTTAATTTCTGAAGATTATCAAAAAAATCTTTATATATCTTTTGTACTTCTGCTTCAGATATTATATTTTTTTTTATACTCCTATCAATGGCTTTGCTCATACGGTCGAGGCATCCATTCAGTATGTCTCTATATACAGATAGAAAGTCGAAAGCTCCATCCACTAATACTTCCTCTGCTATTACCTCTAAATCATGGTCGGTAGGTTTAAGACCATGGGCAAGGAGATACTGACTCCTTTCTTCCACACTTGAACTAATCACTTCCTTATCTCGCATAGCTTCCGATAAAACAGTTTCTCCCCTAGCATTCTTCCAATTAATATCAGCATGACACTCTTCTATAAGGTATTTCATAATCGGCATCCATCCCACCCATGTAGCCATTTGGAGTGGGTTAAAATCATCCGTCCTTCCATCTGACCCTCTAACCGCGATACCGGCTTTATTGGGATCTGCACCCTTTGACACTAAGTATTTAACAGCATCCAAACTGCCCATGGCACTGTAATAAATCAGCAATTTATCCATATTCTTTAAATCATTTCCATATTTCCGCAAATACGCTTCTGCTTCGACAGCATAATACAAATTTATTTTTTCCACTTGATTTGAAAACGGGATACCTAATTTTTCCAAACTCTTTACGACAGGCCTTATTTTTGATAGATAGGTGCTATCCTTTTTGGTCGTGCCATACCCTATATTCGCGTTATTTCCTATATCAATAAAATTGGCACCAGGAACATCAATAAGCTCATACATTTCTATTAATTTTTCATCTAGTTGTTTTTGCTGAAAGCAGCTGGCGAAATGAGTAGTCCATATCCCCTCAAATTTTTCCTTATAACTTTCTCCTACTTCGATAACTATCCTGTGCTTAAATAAATTTTTTAACAAACGTTTATAATATATATCATTTGTAAGGTTATACCATAATTTGGAAACTCGAAGAGTAGTATAGGGAGGAGTTGAAAAAAATAGAATGTGACTTTGTAATTCTAGCGGAAGTT
>JAJPJH010000017.1 GCA_021324335.1 Gammaproteobacteria bacterium | reverse complement strand
ATTCCATCTCGCGATGGACACCCTTGCCTAGACTCGCACTTCCGATCTCCACGGCGTGCAGCGGACTTTCACCGCCTAGAATTGCGCCATGCTTGGCGCACAAAAAAATAGCACACTTGAGGCGTGCTATTTTTTTATCGATAGGACAGGCTTTTTAGACTATCGCTTAGCCAGCAAAAAACCAAACACAACACCAGCTAATGCTGTTAAGCCTAACGTGGCAAGTGGATGCTGCTGTAAAGTTTTTGAAGAATTCTGCTGTATTTTTTCCAACTGCTGTGGAATTTTTTTGGCATATCCTTCTGTATCCTCCATGAACTGATTAATTTTTTCTTCCACTTTTTCTTTCGCCGCACCATAGCGTTCACTGATATTTCCTATTAATTGCTTAACATCCCCACCCGCTTTGTCAAAATCATCATCCGTCAAATCACCCCACTCTTCCTGAATTTTACCTTTTAATTTATTCCAATTACCTTTAGCCATTTTCTCATTCATAGCACTCTCCTTCGAGGGTTGGGTATAGGAAAGAAAAAAATTATAATTAATGTTGTTTTTTTAGAATAACTCACCTCTTACGCTTTTTCAACTTAGTGAAATATAGCTTTTAGCTAGATGGCGATAGCCTTAAATTTTGGACTGTTTCCTGCGATGATACGTGAGGAGACGGAAGAAACAATCTTTGACCGGGCACAAAAGCTGGTGCGGATGCTGCTGTTATTAATTTTATTTTCTTTAAGAGAGGCTCAACATTGCCAGCTATATCTCTCAATTGCCAGGGCGTTATTTCTTCATACACAACGCCTAGAGGCATATCTTCTCCGAAATCATGACCTATTGTTTCCCGGTAGTATTCAAACAAACTTTTATTAGAATTTAAAAGCCATTTTTTAGGAACATCCTGCATTTTGTTTAATATACTATTACGTTCATCATGGGGTAAATCGCGTAGTGCCTGGCCTATTCTCACGATGGCTTCCTTCATAGCGGAATGCAACATACCATGATGTTCATATTTCTCAGAAGGCCCTATTTTTAGAATGTATTGGTAATAATTCATTAATTTTTCTAATGAAGGGATGATATCTTTCTTAATAATTTCGTTCGCATATTGCTTAGTAATATTTTTAAATTCCTTATACTCTTCTGGTAATTCTTTGAAAAAATCATAAAGCTCTTCATTTGAAGACGTATCAAATTTCTTAATTATTTCCGTTAATAAAGTGGGATTTGAATCTATTTTTCCTAATAATGTCTGAAATTGAGAAATACATTCTTCTAGCGACCTTGATTTATCCAAAAAATGATAATAAATTTCTCTAATACCCAATTGAATGTCAATCGGTAAACTATTTTGAGAATGATTAATTAATTCAAATAAAATCTGTATCGCCTTATCAACAATACCTGTCTTTTCATAATATACTAATTTTCCTTCATGCTGTGCGACAAAAATCGATTTTAACATTTCAACATATTTAGCAAGTTGATTTAAGCATAGATTAATATATGCGGTCCTTTCTGACCTGACGCTATCTTTTCTTCCTATTTTATTTATCAAAAAATCGCCAGTACTTAATACTAATGGCTCTGTTATTTTAAATTGTTTTCCTTTTTGTAATAAAGAAAGTTGTTTCTCCACATAATCATGTAGTTCTTTAGCTATTATCTGTATGCCTTTCTGATCACGCTCCATCATATAAGAAAAATGCATTGAATTATTTCTCAGTGTGAGAAGAGCCTCTTTCTGCTCTGCTGAAAATGGAAAGTAATGTGCAGCTGCCTGGGCTAGTTTACGGATATTAAAAATTAGCCCATCAATAATAACATTCGGCCAAGACTGCAAATCATTCTTGTCTGATAATAAGTTTTCGATCAATCTCAAGCAATGGTAAATAGTATTATAATAGCGATTACTTTCGCCATACATTTGAGATGCTGGATATTCTGGCTGAGTAGTTATGGATGACGGTTTCTTATCTTTATTATTATTTACAAGCATTTTTTCTTTATTAGCCTTTTTTATTTTTTCCATTTTTTCCTTTCTTGCTAATTTTAATTTTTCTTCTTCTGCCGCACGCCTCTCAGCTTCCTCTCTTAATTTTTTAGCTTCCTCCTGATTTTTTATTTCTTTTTTCCAATTCTCTTCTTCTTCCGAAATCAATTCTTCACTCTTTTTTATTAACTCTTCAAAAGCTCTTGAAGTTTTCTCAAAACACTCTAGTGAATTTTGCATAGCTCTCTCTACTCTATCTTCAAAATCTCTACAAAATTCTTCTAAAGAATTTAATTTCTTTTCTAATCCCATTTCCTGACCCAGAGCAAGAAATTTTGCCTGTTCGATTTCCGTTCTTATTCCACTATCAAACTCCTCATAAGCTTCAACCGCTTTTCGATATTCACAAATTTTTTCGTCTAATGATTTTGAATCTAAAGCAAACTCCTCCACATTTTTTTGCTTTTTCAATTCATACTCTTTCACAACTTTATTTAATCCCTCTAATTCACTCTGATTTTTTGTAAGATATTTATCAAACTCAGCGAGTTTACCTTTAATATCTTCTAATTTTTTAGATACCTGCTCAGAGTTAGAGGATAAATTCAATTTCTTTTTAGCTAACTTTTCATTATACTCCTTGGTTTTTAAATCAATCTCTTTATGGATTCTTCTACAAAAGCCATTGATTTCTTCTTCAGTGACTACCTCTGAAAAATCTGGACGAAAACGAGATGCTAAAATAGATAATTTATTAGCTTCTTGCTTAAAATGTGTATTGCCCAAAGCGCCAATAAACGCATCTTTTAGGATTTTTTTGGTGGTTAATACCTCTCCCTGCTGTAAAATAGGTTGACTAAGATCAAGAACCAATCTATTACCATCCCTAATCCATGAATCAAGATAAAAATCTTTTGTTAATTGATTTAGTAGAAATTGTAATCGTAATTGCTTCTGCTCCCCCCAAATTATTTTCTCAAAAGAAAGATGCATATATACTCGAAGAGCAGCAATTCCAATAGCTATGAATGCTAGACCAATCTTTAAAAAATTTGTTACATCAAAGAACGCATTATTTAATTCGGGTTCATCTATTTTTTTGTTTACTTTACTTTCTGCTTTATAGGGTTCTAACATTACTTTAAATTTCAAAAGATCGGCATCATCAGGGAAATAGCTTAATCCTTGATTAACATAATCTAATGCTTCTGAATAATTTTCCAATTGGAAATGGATGGAAACAAGAGCCCCATAAATAGGGGGACGTGGAAGCGAATATTTTACTGCCAGCTCTGCATACTTTACTGCTATGACATAGTCTTGCTGATGGACATAAATAGTAAGCATAGATGCATAAATCTCACCGACAAAATCTGCATATTCTTCTTCCAAAGAAGGAAGAATTTTTTCCACTTGACGATAGCTATCGAGGGCATCTTGGTACTCTTTATGTACAAGCTTACTTTCGGCTACATATACCATTTCTAACAAATGGTTGCTGATTGAATAATTTTTCCCATTTTT
Source organism: Gammaproteobacteria bacterium (assembly GCA_021324335.1). Lineage (GTDB taxonomy): Bacteria > Pseudomonadota > Gammaproteobacteria > DSM-16500 > DSM-16500 > Aquicella. Next base: position 33,864 of record JAJPJH010000017.1, on the reverse strand, counting down.
CTTTTTCCCATGTTCCATAATTAATTTAGCCACATCTAAATGATGGCCTGCTAATGCGAGTTGAGCTGGGGTGTAATAATATGGATCTTTATGAAAAATAAGGTCTGTCTTCGCACCATGCTGTAATAAAAGTTCTGCCCATTCCTTATCGCCCTCGGTTGCTGCTTGGTGTAAGCAAGTCATACCTTGTCTATTTTGTGCATTCGGATCAGCGCCATATTTAAGCAACATTTTCCGTACCTCATGCTGCTGACGAAAACTTGCAGTATGCAAAGCCGTATTTAAATTAACGGGCTCTGGCATATTAATCCTATTCCCACCAGAATTTTTTTCTTCTTCTAATATTTTTTCTAAAGTTTTTAAGGGAAAATCATTCGCTACAGCCTGATAAATACTAATTTCAAATAAGGTGGCAGCTTCTTCCAGATAATAAACATGAGGCACTGCTGTTTGATAAGGATTCAACCGATCACTCGACGAATGCTCCTTCAAAGAAAGCGTCAAACTATCTGAGGCCGCGCTCTGCTGCGATAAATGATGCTCTTTTCCTGCTATCGCCATTGCACCGCCTATTAACATTAACACCTGCATTGTGAGTGACAAACTGACAGAGAATGAAGTAGAAAAAGAGAAAGATGAAAATAAGGTTTGAGGTCTCGAGAATACCGATAAATTATTAAGAGCTTTATCCAGCCTCTCATTTAACTCTTTAAAATCATAACTAACCGTAACATAACTAAGTTCACCGCCTAAAATCGAGGTTTTTTGATACTTGAACTTACTCTCGAAATGACTGCTATTAATGAATTCTTTGATATGATGAAGTAAAACGTAATAATCTGAAGTATCCTGTTTATGCGAATAGTTAATAAAATAATGGTAGCAAAATTGGATTACTTTCTGACTATTTCTTTTGAGAGGCCATTCTTTAGTTAAAATATTATAAATTTCTTGAGGAATAGAATCTCTCATATTTTTTTACCTTATTATCAAACTAATTGAGTTAAAACTTTTTTCACAAACTTTTAGCAAACACCAATGCATCTTCATGACCTGCAACCGTCGGATAATAATCTTTCCGCTGCCCAACTGGCCGAAAACTCATATGACGGTAAAGTGAAATCGCCCGCGTATTCGAGCGTCGTACTTCTAGGTAAGCAATTTTCACCCCTTCCTGTTTCGCATGATTTAATACCTGAGCGAGTAGCTGATGCCCAAATCCTTGGTGCTGATAATCTCTCGCCACAGCGACGTTCAAAATATGACACTCTTCTCCCTGTATGGAGACCATAATAAACCCAACGACTTGTTTATCTACCTCTACCACCCACCCTAAATAACCGGATCGAAAACATTGCAGAAAAGTGTCTTCTGCCCAGGGCACCACACTCACCGCCTGCTCAATACGCAGGACGTCAGGGATATCTGATTTAAAAAAAGTTCGCAGCATAAAGAAAGATTCAAAAATAAATTCATAGTAGTATATATATCCTTACGACAGAACGGAAAGCTGATTATTTATGTCTTATCGGTTGACAAAGATTTACACACGGAAAGGTGATCAGGGCTATACCACATTAGGTGATAATAAACTATCCAAAGATGACTTATTAGTCGAAGCCATTGGAACAATTGATGAACTCAATTGCAATATTGGCTTGATTATTGCTTTTCATATTCAAAATAAAGACCTCGAAGCGGCGTTGACCCAAATACAGCATGAATTGTTCGACTTAGGCGGTGAACTCCATTTGCCCCAACATATAGTCATCACGCCTGCTCACGTCACTCGCTTAGAGCAATTGCTCGATCAGTGGAATAACACCTTACCGCCGTTAAAAGAGTTTTTGTTACCTCGCGGCAACCCTACTTCCGCTGCTTGCCATTTAGCCCGCGCAGTCTGTCGTCGTGCAGAGCGGTGTTTGGTGCGCTTACACCGACAAGTGCCGTTGACTAATCCAGAATTACTACGTTATCTCAACCGCCTCTCCGATCTCTTATTTGTCGCCTCTCGCCTATTGGCACGAGATAGCAGCGAAAAAGAATTACTCTGGCAACATGAAAGAAAATAACATTTTTAAGGGCCACGGCCGGGCACAGGCCCGGGCTCTTGCGTCGATTGGAAAAATTGATTAGCAAAATAATCTAAATCGGAGCCTGAATCTCCTTCCCGGGGAAAAAGCGTTGGTAAACGTCCCTGCTTACAAAAATGAGTATTGTCGCAAACTGTTTCAGCGCGCAGCTTTTCAAACTCTGTCCACATTTGTTGTCTTATATTCATATTATTATTCTCAATACTACTTTTTTGCAGCAATTTATCTTTCCCCATAATTTTAAATTGCTCTGCTTGTTCAAGAAATTTCTTTAAATCAGTGTCTGCTGCCATAGAATGGAGGTAGTCGACAAACTGTTTGGACGCTTTGGCCGCCTCTTTAAGCTGTTCTTGCCGAGCGACTAAGCTACTAATGATTTCTATTGCTTTAAATTCAATCTCCTTTTCCTCCTCCTGATCAACATAAGAATTCACTAGGGTTTCCAATAATGTTGGTGGAGTTAACATAATCATCAAACTCATTTCATTGATTTCTTGGCGGAAACTCGCTAGCTGCTTCATTTCTTCATCGATCAGTTCGGCTTTATCATTAATCGTCGAACAATTTAACTCGCTATTCCATCTCATATAATCTAACCAGTTACCTGGCTTATAGTCTGTTATAAAGGGTAATGCTTCAAAATCTTGGGTGGTAATTCGACTATTTTCTTCCGTATAGTTTTCTCTTCGCAGACAGGCAAATTTAAAATCACCATCGATATTAACCAAGCGATTTTTTTCATCAATCCCAATATTATCCAGCTTCAAATCCACTTCATTAAGGAATAAAGATAATATCAGTAACTTACCTAACCCCCTATATTCACCTTTTTTGATTTTTTCTCTAATAGAATCTTTTTGATTTTGTAAAAACAGTAGAGAACGAAAACCCAACACTTCCTTAATGATAAGATTGATTTGATGCTCAGCGTGGTTGCTGGGCTTTACTCGGCGCGCTTCGGGTTGATAAGGAAGATAAAACCTCATCACTTCTTGGCCAATCACTTCCGCTAAAGCAATCGCAGCAGTCGCTCGTTTTTTGCCATACCACCTCTTGGTGGGTTTACGTTTTTTTCTGGTAAGAAAGATAGGGCTAGAAAACGTCGCCCACGCCTCAGCGATCGACACCTTGTGAATAATCTCTATTTCTATACTCTGCCTTCTTTGAGCACTTCTTATGGGACTTATACCCTCCAACACTTCCGCATGGGTTGTTTTTTGGCGCTTATCGCAAATAGAAGAAGTATCAGGTAAAGCCACCTGCTTTCTGGGACTAGACATATATTAACCACTCTTATTATATTAGTTCATATTTTACACAGATTTTACCTAAATGGCAGCCTGTGTAAAGGTGGTTACTATCTCTATGGTTATTAAGATAAAAATGGAGATCTATCGTTTGAGAGATCTATCGTTAGAATCCCTGCTATTTGTCACCTCTTCAACGTTTAATTCCAAATAGTCGGCTGGTAGTTCAGCAAATTCAGCAAAGAAAGGCGTTGAATAGCTATCAAAAGCAGAGGCATCCTCGAAAAGCGAAGTCAATTGTAATGCTTCAAACCTTTTACACATGCTTTCCTCGGCATTTGGATAGCGTTTTATGTGACTTTCTAACAAATAATTTTTGCCTTTTGGAATGAATTGCCTCGCATTCTTCCTAAATTGCTTAGCATCCTCATCTGCCGCTTCAGAATGAAGATACTGAATAAATTTCTTAGACTTTAAAGCTGCTTCCCGAAGCTGTTCTTGTCGATCACCTAACGTATTAATGAGGTCCATCGCAATAGTGCGTACCGGAAGCTTATCCACCTCATTTTTATAAGACATCACAAACGTCTCCCATAATTCCGGCGGTGTAATTAAAATATCTAAAATCGTTTGATTAACTTCCCTTCTAAAGCTTTTTAAGTCAATGAGATCTTCATCAGCAAGTTCAGAGTCATAATTAGTGATCGAAGATTTATGCTTATCATCCCACATGATAAAATCCAGCCAATTTGATGGATCATAATCTTCTACAAAAGGTAAGCTATCAAGATCTTCCCCAGTAATCTTGCTTCTTATTACAGGGAATTGCTCGGGAAATAACAAAGAAGCAAATTTGAGATTCCCATCAATATTCACTATGTAGTTATCTTTATCAATACCAATATTGTCCAACTTTAAATCGACTTCATTGAGAAATAAAGAAAGAACCAGTAACTTCCCTAGTCCTTTATATTCACCGCTTTTAATTTTTTTCCTCGTTTCATTGTTATTCAAATGTGATAAAGGAGTAAAAACAATCACATCTTTGGATAGTAAATTGAATTTATCATGGACTTCATTATCCGCCTTAACATCACGTGTTTTAGGATAATGAGACTCGGACTCATAAAACCGCATGAGTTCTTGAGCAATCGTTTCTACAAAAGCCTCTACATCAGTATCTCGCTTTTTACCATACCATTCGTTTTCTCCTTTGATCACTTTAAATAAGGAATGAGAAAACTTCGTGCGCGTATTTTTCTCTGATAATCTGCTTTTGATGCGTAATTTTTTTCTTTCAAGAGTGTTATTCGCAAGAGGGTCTGTTGCCTGGTGCTTTGGGGAGGAGGTAGCTAAGGTAGGAGAAGCTCTTCTTTTTCTATCTTGCATAAAACTAACCCCACGTTGTTTAGTGTGGTTCATCTTACCGAGGAATTATTAAGAATAGCTTAAGACTCCATGCCAGCTTTACCCGCTGGCATGATGCTTCTTTTTCGCTAAAAGTTTTTTAGGTACCTACTTTTTCTGCTTTTTCTTCTTTCTTCTTTGGCATGTATAAATCCGTAATCGTACCTTCAAACACTTCCGCAGCTAAAGCCACGGTTTCTGACAAGGTGGGATGGGGATGGATGGTCAGCGCCATATCTTCCACATCACAGCCCATTTCAATGGCTAAGGCGATCTCCGCAATTAATTCACCTGCATTTGGCCCGACGATACCTGCACCAATGACACGATGAGAAGCTTCATCAATAATCAATTTCGTCATCCCTTCACTGCGGCCTAAACTCAAGGCACGACCACTGGCAGCCCATGGGAAGACACCTTTGCCATACTTAATACCTTTCGCTTTTGCTTCATTTTCAGTAATACCTACCCAAGCCACTTCCGGATCAGTATAAGCCACGCTTGCGATACATTTAGGATCAAAGTAATGCTTAAGTCCCGCAATCACTTCCGCTGCCACACGTCCTTCTGGCATCGCTTTATGCGCCAGCATAGGATTCCCAACTACATCGCCAATTGCAAAAATATGCGACACGTTAGTGCGTTGCTGTTTATCGACAGCAATAAAGCCGCGTTCATCGACTTTTACCCCTGCTGCAGCTGCATTAATTTGATCACCATTTGGGCGACGACCGACTGCGCAAAGGATGCGATCAAATTTTTCTGGTTCTTTCGGTGCACCTTCTCCTTCAAACGTCACATATAGCCCATCTTTTTTGGCTTCCACTTTGGTGACTTTGGTTTTGAGATAAATATTTTTGTAACGGGATTTAATACGTTTATATAAGGGCATAACCACATCATTGTCTGCGCCGGGAATAATTTGATCCATCACCTCAACCACCGTGATTTCAGCACCTAACGCATGATAAACCGTTGCCATTTCTAAGCCAATGATGCCGCCACCAATCACTAGCATTTTGCAATCAGTTTCTTCTAACTCTAATGCGCCTGTTGAATCGATAATGCGTGGATCGTCTGGAATAAAAGGTAATCTGACTGGTCGTGAACCGACGGCAATAATTGCTTGCTCAAATTCAATCGTTTGTTTCTTGCCATCTTTATCTGTCACTTCAATCGTATGATCCGACGCAAATTGACCCGTTCCTATGACGACCTCGACTTTACGTTGTTTCGCTAACATCTTAAGACCGCCGGTTAATTTGTTAACAACGCTTTTTTTCCAATCGACAATTTTTTCGAGATCAATTTTGGGTTTCCCAAATTGCACACCATGATTGGCGATATCAGCCACATCATCAATCACTTTCGCTACATGCAATAAAGCTTTCGATGGAATGCAGCCCACATTCAAACAGACACCCCCTAAGCTAGCATGCTGTTCAATCAAGGTGACTTTTTTACCTAAATCAGCGGCCCGAAATGCTGCTGTATAACCGCCAGGACCACTACCTAAAACAACAACCTCAGTTTTTGTACTCATTTTTTCCCCTCTTACAACAACAAATTACGAATGTCTGACAGCATGTTTGCTAAGTGCATAATGAAACGCGCGCCATCTGCACCATCTATGACGCGATGGTCATAGGAAAGCGATAACGGTAACATTAAGCGCGGTACAAACGTGCCATTTTCATACACCGGTTTATAGGATGATTTCGATACCCCTAAAATCGCGACTTCCGGTGCGTTAATAATCGGCGTAAAAGCTGTACCGCCAATACCGCCTAAGCTAGAAATAGAAAAACAGCCACCTTGCATATCGCCTGGCGTCAATTGTTTCTTGCGTGCTTTTTCACTGACTTCAGCTAATTCTTTGGCAAGATCGACTAAGCCTTTTTTATTGACATCGCGGATGACTGGTACGACTAATCCATCTGGCGTATCAACGGCCACACCTAAATGGAAATAATTTTTCATGACGAGATTTTCGCCGCTCGCATCTAATGAAGCATTGAAATGAGGAAACGCTTTGAGAGAGGCAACAACAGCTTTCATGATGAAAACAAGCGGTGTGAGCTTGATCTTTTGCTTTTCCATTTCACTTTTTTGAGCCGCACGAAATTCTTCTAATGAGGTGATATCAGCTTCACCAAATTGCGTCACATGCGGAATCATCATCCAATTACGCTGCAAATTTTTGCCGGAAATTTTCTTGATGCGTGATAACGCTTGGATGTTGATAGGACCAAATTTTGCAAAATCCACTTGCGGTGCAGGCGGTAAGGCAAAACCGGTACCCACATTTGGAAGCTGCGATAATTGGGTTTTGACGTAAGCTTGTACGTCTTCTTTCATAATGCGGTGTTTAGGACCGCTGCCGGAAACGCGGGTTAAGTTGACCCCTAATTCCCGTGCGAGCCGGCGAACACCGGGGCCGGCATGAACATCGCTAGTGGTTTCAACATCGCCTGTTAAGACTTTAGGAGCAGGTTCTTCTTTGGTAGGAGTCGGTTCTTCTTTTGCCGTTGGTTTAAGGGTTTCTTTGACAGGTTCAGCCGCTGGTTTTGCTTTCTCAGCCGATGTTGTTTCCGCTTCTGCACCGCTTGCTTCGACTGTTAAAAGAACCGTACCGGTAGATACTTTATCGCCTACTTTTACTTTTACTTCTTTTACGATGCCAGACTCTGTTGAGGGAACATCTAATGTTGCTTTGTCAGATTCGAGAACAATAACAGAAGCATCCTTTTCAATTTTGTCGCCAGGTTTGACGAGGACTTCAATTACCGTTACGTCAGTTGCACCGCCTAAGTCAGGGGTGGTTACATTTTTTAGTTGCGCCAAAGGTATTTCTCCTATTAAACAGTCATCGGATTCGGTTTCTTAGGATCAATGTTATATTTTTTCATCGCTGCCGTAACCTGGCTTGTTGGCATCTCACCCTCTTTTGCCAACGCATGTAATGCCGCTACTACAATATAATAACGATCCACCTCAAAAAATTGCCGTAAACGTACACGCGTATCACTGCGACCAAAACCATCCGTCCCTAAGGTCACATAGGTGCGGCTGAGATAAGGACGAATTAAATCAGCATAAGCCCTCACATAATCCGTCGCCGCCACAATCGGGCCTTTGCGATCCTGCAGGCATTGCTCTACATACGTCATCCCCTGTTTCTTTTCAGGCGACAATATATTTTCACGTTCGATCGCTACCCCATCCCGACGTAACTCACTAAAACTCGTGACACTCCACACATCGGCCGCAATATCGAAATCTTTTTTCAGCAATTCAGCCGCAGCAATCACTTCATTCAAAATCGCCCCACTACCTAACAATTGAACCGTATGTTTCCCCTTACCACCTTCTTGGAATAAATACATCCCTTTAATAATGCCTTCTTCCACCCCTTTTGGCATTGCTGGCTGAACATAGCGCTCATTCATTGCCATCAGATAATAGAAGACATCGTGTTCTTCAGCATACATTTCTTGCAATCCATGCTGAATAATCACCGCCATTTCATAACCAAAAGCAGGATCATACGCCCGACACGTTGGGACTGTAGAGGCTATTAATAAACTTGAACCATCTTGGTGCTGTAAGCCTTCACCTTCCAACGTCGTCCGACCTGCTGTTGCACCGATTAAAAAACCGCGTACGCGCATATCGCTCGCGGCCCAAATAAAATCGCCTACGCGCTGAAAGCCGAACATGGAATAATAAGTGAAGAAGGGAATCATAGGAAAACGATGGTTAGCATAAGCAGAACCTGCTGCAATCCAAGAGGCCATACAACCTGCTTCCGTAATCCCTTCTTCTAATACTTGGCCATCTTTCGATTCGTGATAATACAAAAATTGTTCTTTATCTTCTGGTATATAAAGTTGCCCAATGGGTGAATAAATCCCCACTTGACGGAATAAGGTTTCTAAACCAAAGGTACGCACCTCGTCTGAAAAGATAGGCACAATGCGTTTACCAATTTCCTTATCTTTTAATAACACCCCTAAAATACGCCCTAACACCATGGTCGTTGACATGGTTCTATCTTGCGATCCCTGTAATACCGCATCAAAGGCAGACAAAGCTGGTACGTTTAACGGCTGCGATACAACTTGTCGTGAAGGTAAATAGCCGCCCAGCTTTTCACGTTGCGCTTGCAAATATTTCATCTCTGGGCTGTCTTTTTTCGGCTTATAAAATTCTAAATTCAATAATGCTTCATCTTTAAGCGGTAAGTTAAACCGATCACGAAATGCCTTCAATTCTTCCTCTGACATTTCAAGTTGATTATGCGCAATATTGCGGCCTTCTGCATTCCCCACCCCTAAACCATACCCTTTCACCCCTTGCGCTAAAATCACCGTGGGTTGATTTTGATGCTTAACGGCTGCTTGATAAGCCGCATAAATTTTAACAGGATCATGCGCACCGCGGTGAAGTTGCGCGATTTCATCATCAGAAAGATCAGCCACGAGTGCTTTTAATTCATCCGTATTAAATAAAAATTCGCGTATATAAGCTGGGCCACGCACGGCTGCGGTTTGTAAATCCCCATCGACACATTCGCTTAAACGTTTGAGCAAAGCACCATTCGTATCTTTGGCAAATAATTTGTCCCAATTACTATCCCATAATACTTTAATGACATTCCAACCCGCCCCACGGAAAATACCTTCTAATTCTTGGACGATTTTATAGTTGCTACGGACAAGACCATCTAAACGCTGTAAATTGCAATTGACCACAAAAATTAAATTATCGAGTTTTTCACGGCCAGCTAAGGTAAGTCCTGCTATTGATTCAGGTTCATCCATTTCGCCATCACCACAAAATACCCATACTTTACGATCGCCTGCGGATAATAAGCCGCGGTTATCGAGGTATTTTAAAAATCGAGCTTGATACACCCCTTGTAGTAACCCTAACCCTAACGATACCGTTGCGAACTGCCAAAAATGGGGCATCAACCACGGATGCGGATAAGAGGAAACCCCCTCACCCCCGGTTTCTTGGCGGAAATTATTGAGCTGTTTCTCGGTAAGGCGGCCTTCTAAGTAAGCACGTGCATAATTGCCCTCAGAGGAATGTCCTTGAAAATAAACGAGATCGCCTAAATTTTCTTTCGTCGTGCCTCGGAAAAAGTGATTTAAACCCACTTCATATAAGCTTGCAATGGAAGCAAAAGAAGAAAGATGACCGCCCACGCCACCCGCATGTTTTTTAGCTTTCAATACCATGACAATGGCATTCCAGCGAATAGCAGCTTCAATAGCAGCCTCCAATTCCAAATTACCGGGATAAGCCGGCTGCTGGTCGGCGGGAATAGTGTTGCAATAAGGCGTAGCGATTGGGGATACGCCTGTTTCTATCCCTTTCTTTTCAGCCGCCGCTAATAATTGCTGTAAAATAAACTGAGCTCGTGCTTTCCCTTCGTATTTTACCACCGAGGCAAGAGCGTCGAGCCACTCTCGCGTTTCAATTGGATCGTTATCACTCCGCGCTTTCATCATTTTTTCAATTTCTCTATCGATTCTGTGTGGGGTTCTATTTTGGCGACTAAGTTTAACTCGGATAAAAGAAAAACCAAAGCAGGTATCTTTGCCTATTTTACTCTATTCGGGAGGTTTGCAAATACTGGCAGACTTGAGCCGCGCCCTCTACTAAGCGGGGACCTGCGCGTTCGAGTAAATCAGGGTCAATAGTGAATAGAAAGCGTTTTTTTACAGCGGATACTTGCGACCAGTGGTTCCAAGCGGTTTTCCACTGATCGCTATTTGAACTATTAATCACTGCTTGCGGATTAGCAGCGATGACCGCTTCCCAGCTCACCTGCGGGGCAATTGTTGGTGCATCAGCAAAAAGATTACGGCCGCCGCAAAGGGTGATGACTTGGTCCACCCAACTGTCTTTATTGAGGGTTATCAGTGAATACGGCCCTATTTGATAAAAAACGGTCACGGGTTTTTGGGTTTGATAATGTTGCTGAAGTGCCGCTAATCGTTGGGAAAATTGGTCAGCCGCTGCTTGGGCGGTTTTATCGGTTCCTGTTAAGCAGCCTAATTGGCGCATGGTCTTAGGAATATCTTCTAAACGACGGGGCTCTGTTGTATAGATAGGGATACCTAATCGCTTTAATGCTGCCAGTTGATTAGAAAAATAATGGCTCCAGGTCACAATCAAATCAGGGTGTAAATTTAAGATAGTTTCTAAGTCCAAGTCACGATAATTACCTACTTTTTTTATCCCCCGGGCAGCAGCTGGATAATTACTGCCCTCCATCACACCGACAACTTGTTTCCCTGCCCCAATCGCGAATAAAGTTTCAGTGATGTGCGGAGCGAGACTGATGACACGTTCAGCAGGTTTATCGAGATGAAAAGGTGTGCCTGTATCATCGACGACAGTGCAGGCTTGAGTAAGAGTGGGCAAAAGCAATGCAAAGCTTATTAGTGTCGTCGATAGTATCCCTTTCATAAACAATCCCCGCACTACTAATGGTCACAAAATCAACACGAAGATAGCCACAATAACGAGAACAATCACAAAAGAGCGATCCAACAATCCCATCGCACTTTTTTCGGCTGATCCATCTTCTGGCAAGGTTCCCTGCATCTCGTTATCTAAGGCAGCGATACCGCAATCAACAAGCATGGTTTCATTCTGTTGGAGTCCTAACAATGCTTCTTTACGCCAGCAAGTAAATACCTGAACGAAATGTCCACCTAAGGCAAAAATAAAAGTAAACACACGCACAGGAATCCAATCTAATACCGTCTCGACCCAACGGGCTGGCTGGGATAAAGCAGGAATAACGTCTTGTTCCGAAGCTTCTGTGGAAGATAAAGCAATGGCTCGGTAAACCACTGCCCCCACGACGCCTAAAATAAAATACCAAAACACTACAGCAAATACGCGTCGATGAGCCTGAATGAATAAATTTTCCAACAACTGCCTATGCATGGATTGGGTGCTACCCACATTCACAATCCCAAACGTGAGTTTTAGTTTATCTGCTGCTAATTGAGCATCGCCTTGTGTTAAGGCATTGAGGGCAGCAAATGCATTCGCCCAAAAATTCTGCGGGCCGAAGCAATAAAGTAAGATGACTAAATTAAATAGTAATTTAACAAAACCGTATAACCAATTTTGCACAATAGCATCAATCAAGAAGACAACAATGAGCAGTGGAACAATAGTCAAAGCGAGCGTGACGTAAGGTGAAACGGTTTTCATTCGTTGTAACACCGTCCGTTGAAAAGCTGCTAGCCAATGCCAGCGTCGTAAGTGGCTCCAGTCGAAAAAACGCTCAATGAGTAAGGCAATCAAGATTACAATAAACGTCATGCTATTAATTTCCTCAAATAATCCCAATCAAATACAGGCCCTGGATCCGTTTTACGCCCCGGGGCAATATCAGCATGGCCCACAATTCGCTCTTTTGTAATGGCCGGATAAGCTTGCATCAGCAACCGGATAACTTGTCCTAACTGTTCATACTGCTGTGAGGTATAGGGTATCTCATCCGTGCCTTCCAATTCTATCCCTATCGAAAAATCATTACAGCGCATCCTGCCCTGAAAGAAGGATTCACCCGCATGCCAAGCACGCTTGGTGAAAGGAACAAATTGAATCAAGTAACCCGTGCGTTGGATAAATAAATGAGAAGAAACTTTTAGCGAGGCAATCGTCGCATAGTAAGGATGGCGAGTAAAATCGAGGTGGCCGCAGAAAAAAGCTTCGACAGCATTCGAGCCAAACTCGCCTGGCGGCAGGCTAATCCCATGAATAACAATCAAATCAATCCCTGTCCCCGCTGGCCGTTCATCATAATGAGGCGACGGCCGATAGACTGCCGGTTCTAATAAGCCACTTTGGCGGTTGACTGTATAGGTATGGGTTAGCATGAGGCTGATTATAATCTGATTGCAAATCGGAGCGAAATATTAAAAAATGCCCGATTTGCGTCGTAACGAGGAATAAGATCGAGTATGCAACCTGAAGAAATTAGACAATTAATCGAAGCGGGCCTTCCCAATGCCGAAGCTTATGTAGAAGGTGATGGAGCCCATTTTACGGCCGTCGTCGTTAGCCCGGATTTTGCGGGAAAATCCCGTTTGCAAAAGCAACAGCTCGTATATGATACTGTTCGACAACAGCTAATGGATGGCACCTTGCACGCGCTATCTCTTAAAACGTTTACACCGGATGAATGGCAAGTATTGGATGAAGCTTAAATGGAAAAATTAATCATACAAGGTCAAAACGCATTAAATGGTGAAATTAAAATTTCGGGTGCTAAAAACGCTGCTTTACCTATCCTAGCAGCCTCTTTATTAAGCAGAGCACCGGTTCAACTGAGCAATATCCCCCACTTACAAGATGTCACCACGATTGTCAGCCTGCTCAGCCAAATGGGTGTGAAAGTGACCTTGGATGAACGTTCTAACATTGAAATCGATGCAGCGCGCTTGGAATCGTTTCATGCTGCTTATGAATTGGTTAGAACCATGCGGGCTTCTGTCCTCGTACTCGGCCCTTTATTGAGCCGATTTGGAGAAGCTGAAGTCTCCCTTCCCGGCGGTTGTGCGATTGGCACGCGGCCAGTGGATCAACATTTGAAAGGGATGCGGGCGATGGGGGCAGATATACGCATTGAAAATGGCTACATCAAAGCGAAAGCTAAAAGACTGCAAGGCACCACTATCGTGATGGATATTGTAACCGTAACAGGCACCGAAAATATCATGATGGCCGCGGTACTCGCGAAAGGCCAAACCATTATTCATAATGCAGCCCGTGAACCCGAAGTAGAAGATTTGGCGAATTTCTTAAACGTTCTAGGTGCTAAAATTCAGGGAGCAGGAACCTCTACCATTGTGATAGATGGGGTCGATGAACTGGGCGGTGGCGCTTATCATGTGTTGCCTGACCGAATTGAAACGGGGACTTATTTAGCAGCAGCTGCGATCACGCAGGGTAAAATTAAATTGAAAAATACTCGGCCCGATTTATTAGAATCCGTTTTGCTTAAGTTGGAAGAAACGGGTGCCCATATTGATACGGGGCCTGATTGGATATCGCTTGATATGAAAGGCCAGCGTCCACGCGCAATCAATATCAGTACCGCCCCTTATCCAGCCTTTCCAACTGACATGCAAGCGCAAATGATGGCGGTGAATACAGTAGCAGAAGGAATAGGGGTGATTACCGAAACGGTATTTGAAAATCGCTTCATGCATGTCCAAGAATTATTACGCATGGGTGCTCATATTGCCTTGAAAGGCAATACCGCCATTTGTACGGGCTCAGCAGAGATCCATGGCGCCCCCGTTATGGCAACGGATTTGCGCGCTTCAGCCAGTCTCGTGTTAGCAGGCTTAGCAGCACGTGGTGAAACGACGATTGATCGTATTTATCATATCGATCGGGGTTATGAATGTATTGAAGAGAAATTAACCCAACTTGGTGCACGTATTCATCGATTACCCTCTGATTCGAGTGAATAGAAAGATGAAACGATTAGCCCTCATCGCTTGTCTTTTTCCCCTGTTGGCTTATGGGGCAAATCAGAGTGATTTAGAAAAACTAATCGAACTCAAAAAAGCACAAGATCATCATGTCGATTTATCGCATGCTGATTTACGTAATTACATGTTTATCCCTGGTAAAATTGATTTACAGCAAGCAAATTTATCTTACAGTAATTTATCAGGTGTAGATTTATCGAATATGAATCTACAGGGAGCAGATTTAAGTTATACCGATTTATCGAATGCAAAACTTAAATCTGCCAATCTCACCGACACTAATTTAGATCATGCTAATCTTGCCAATGCTGAATTGCAGAAAGCGGATCTGTCGCGCGCGAATTTAAGCTTTGCCAATTTAATGACAGCCAAGGCACAGCAGGCTATTTTTGCGAAAGCAGATCTGACCTGTGCTACCTTGGATCAAGCAGATTTAACTCAATCGAATTTCACGGAAGCGACCATTTCGGGGGTTACCTTGGTGAATACGATTACCACGGATATCGTGGGATATGATTCGGTAGTGGAGAGGCAGGTACCATGTGAAAATTGAAAATTGCTGATTAATTTTCAATTTTCATAGAAAATTGTAGGATCATCAGCAATTTTCTATTATCATATTAGTATGACCTATTTACCGCGCCTCATCGAAAAGCCGCTCCAAGCGCATCTCCAGCGAGGGAAAAGTATTTTATTACTCGGCGCCCGGCAGACAGGCAAAACTACTCTCCTCAAGCACCTGGGCATGGGTGACATGTCATACACCTTACTAGATCCAGAAGTTCGTTTACGTTTTGAGAAATCACCGAATATCTTAGGTCAAGAGATTGCTGCTTATAAGCACTTAAATCATTTAAGCCGTATGCCTATTGTTATTATTGATGAAGTGCAAAAAGTGCCTTCATTAATGGACGTGGTCCAGTTATTAATTGATAACGGTGAAGCCCAATTTATCCTCACGGGATCATCGGTTCGCAAATTACGTAGACATCCGCAATTTAATTTATTACCAGGACGGGTTATAAATTTTCATCTTGATCCCTTAGGTTTATTGGAGCTCCCCCAACCTTTTCCCTCTTTAGAAACGCTGTTACTGTATGGCAGCTTGCCAGGCATTTATCTAGAAAATAAGTTACTTAATAAAGAAATCGACTTAACAGCCTATGTCACCAATTATCTGGAAGAAGAAGTCCGAGGGGAAGCATTGGTTCGCCAATTAGGCAGCTTTGCACGATTCCTAGAATTAGCCGCCATTGAGTCTGGAAACCAAATTAATATTCACAAATTATCGCAAGAACTTGGTATTGGACGTCATACTATTTCGGAATATTTTCATATCTTGGAAGATTGTTTAGTAGCGGAAAAAATCGACCCTATCACTGATTCCACGACCCGTAGACGTCTAACTAAAGCCCCTAAATATTTATTTTTCGATATGGGCATTCGGCGAATTGCTGCAATTGAAGGTTCGCAATTATCTTCTAAAGCTTTAGGTAGTTTATTTGAGCAATTCATTGGCTTGGAACTATTACGCTACCTACGGGCTAAAATGATCCCCGCTGCTGTATTACGCTATTGGCGCGATCATGCGGGACCCGAGGTAGATTATATAGTAGAGATTAACAAACGCTATCTTCCTATCGAAGTGAAATGGACAGAGCATCCGACACTAGATGATAGTAAACATCTTATTAAATTTATGCAGGAATATAATTGCATTAAACCTGCTTATCTTATTTGCCGCTGCACAAAACCTTTATTATTAAAAGAAGATATTTTAGCATTGCCATGGCAGGAATTAAGTCGAATGATGCAGTCCTTTTAATGGCGACTCCGTTACCTTCTTGCAAAATCTCAAAAAATGACCAATAATCGGAAATTAAAATCAAAAATAAACCCTTAAGCCATGCACATTCTAGTCATCGAAGATGAACCCAAAACTGCGGCTTTTTTGCATAAAGGGCTGTCTGAAAACCATTTTTTCGTTACGATCGCAAGTAACGGCCAAGATGGGGCTTATCTGGCCACGATGACGCATTATGATTTGATTATTTTAGACGTCACTTTGCCCAAATTAGATGGCTGGACCGTCTTAACAGAAATTCGCCGCTATAATAAAAAAGTACCGGTCTTATTTTTATCCGCCTGCGATGAAATTCAAGCGCGTGTCAAAGGATTAAGCTTAGGGGCCGATGATTATCTCATCAAACCTTTTTCTTTTTTAGAATTGCTTGCTCGCATTCAATCGCTCTTAAGGCGAAGTCAATCGCACATCCAAGAACCGCAGATCCTGCGCATTGCGGACTTAGAGGTGGATTTACTTAAACATAAAGCAACTCGCAATGGTCAGCGTTTGGATCTTACGCCGAAAGAATTTGCCTTACTTTCTCTTTTCATGCATCACCAAGGACAACTTCTGTCCCGAACACTGATTGCTGAACAAGTATGGGATATGAATTTTGATAGTGATACCAATGTGGTAGATGTCGCTGTTCGTCGGTTACGAAGTAAATTAGATGACCCCTTCACCAAAAAATTAATACATACCCTCCGCGGTGTAGGTTATGTATTAGAAGAGCGTTAAGATGAACTTTTATAATCGCTGGTCAATCACTACAAAACTCACCTTGCTTTACACGCTTTCGATTTCATTCGTCCTCTTACTGGCAACACTCCTCTGGTCTTATTCTCTGATTGATGGGTTGTTACAGATTGGAACCAATTTTGGCGTAGAGGAAATCAATCTCGTGCGCGATATCATGAAAGCCTACCCAAATAACACGGCGATATTACAGCAAGAAGTGACATGGGTATTGACGCGCCGGGATTCGCAAGATAGTGCTTATTACATTCGCATTTTAGACCATCATCAAAACGCTATCATGGAAACACCGGGGATGAGTAACGAATTACGTCAGTTACCGTTTCCAGAACCTGTGTCCCCGTTTGAGGTATCAAAGCATTATAAAAAAGTGCAATCTCCTTCGGGTAAGACATTTATCTTGATGGCAGCAGAAATAGAGTTCAGGCATCGTCCTAAAGACACGCGCTATATTCAATTAGCGTTGGATACCACTTATGCACAGCGTATATTGCATCACTATCTTTTCAATTTAATAATTTTGTTATTATTCGGTGTCATCCTTGCTGCCGTGGTCGGTGCATGGTTAGCAAAGAAAAGTATGCGTTCTCTGCAAGATATTGCGCATGCTGCTGAGCAAATTACCATTGATCAGTTGCACACGCGTATTTCTCCTAACGACTGGCCGAAAGAATTTACGCATTTAGCAGGTGCTTTTAATCAAATGCTATGTCGAATTGAAAATTCTTTTAATCGCTTGTCACAGTTTTCAGCCGATCTTGCCCATGAATTACGGACGCCGATTAATAATTTAATGGGCGAAGCAGAAATCGCCATATCACGTGATCGGAAAGCAGGAGAATATAAAGAAGTGATTCAATCAAGTTTGGAAGAATATCGTCGATTAAGACGGATGATTGATAGCTTGTTATTTTTAGCCAAAGCAGAAAATCCTAATACGCGCATACAGAAAATAGGTGTTAATACCGCTTCTTTATTTGAAACACTCTGTGATTTTTTCGAAGCAGCGGCGGAAGAGAAAGGTATCCGGCTAATACGAGAGGGGGAGGCCACGGTGCATGCGGATCCGCTTTTATTACAGCGGGCGATTAATAATTTAATTTCGAATGCTTTGCGATATACGCCTGCTAGTGGCAGCATTACGTTGCGTGCAGAAGAAGATAAGCAGTTTACGTGGATTTGGGTAACAGATACGGGGAGTGGGGTTGCGGTTGAGCATTTGGCTTATTTGATGGATAGGTTTTATCGGGTGGAGACGGAGTTTTCTTCGGCTTCGGGTAATACAGGGCTAGGGTTGGCGATTGTGAAGTCGATTATGGATCTTCATCGGGGGAAAATGGAGATGGTAAGTGCACCGGGAGAAGGGATGGAGGTGAAGTTGACTTTTCCGAAAAATCCGGTATAGTGCGCCATAAGTTTTACCTTCCTGCTACATCCCTTCCAAGATTACAAAATTGTAATATTCGTGTCATGCTTTTGTCAGAATTTCTCTGGTATGGTGATTATTAAGATCAAATCTAAAAAGAGAATTTATCTATGAGTCAGAGCAGACCGACATTAAGCTATAATAATGAGCTAGAGAAGAAGTTAAAAGAATTATCACAAGATACGCTTCTAGCGGACGCAGATCGCTCTCATAGCCGCCTACTATTGGAATCAATTAAAAAAATAAAACAGATTGACTCACTTTATCGTGATCAACTTTCATCCAAACATAGCAGAATAAATGCTATTGATGAAATGAAAAAAAAGTCACTACGTGATGTTTTATCCAAAGAGAAGATAAGTACACTATCCCTTCACGAAGAAGAAATTAAAAAGAAAAAGTTTCGAGAAGCAGATGAATATGTAAAGGAACTAATTGGCGATGGTGAGGATCAAATAATAAAAACGATTAACCAGATCGAAGAAATTCACGCTCTCAACCAAGATATTAATTTCACAGAAAGTTTAGAAAAAAAAATACTAAAAACTATAAACACTATTAAAACAACTATAAACACTATTGAGACAGCAATTAAAAATAGCAATGAAAAAGATATTGATGCAAATGAGAAAAATATCATTCATGTATTTGAAAATGCAATTATTTTTTTGAAACAACAGCAAATATTATTAGAAGAGAAGAAAACAGAAATAACCACCCTGCACAATGAATTCATAGAGAAGAAAAAAGAGTTCCTTAAATTCTTTTCAGCAGAAACAAGAAATTACTATGTTTTACTAACTGCTGCTGCCAATGAGGTAGAACAAACACCTACCCTTTCAGCCCCTCCGCCATCAACGGCTCTTGTACCACCTTTACAACCTGCTAATAGAGAGACCTCTAAAGAGATACCTGTTCAGCAAAAACAAACTAAAAAGCCTTTTTCTTTTAAGAAGAGGTACGCGTTAGGAGGTGCAGCGGGTGGTAGCACAACAGGTGGAATTACTGGCGCCCTGGTTGGCTTTTTCTTTGGACTTCCTTTCGCACCCTTTACTGGCGGTGCTGCTCCGCTTATCTGCGCTGCAATAGGAGCTGCATTTGGAACTACTATTTTAAGCGTTCTTTGTACACTAATTTGTGTTGCAATCGGCTCCAAAAAAGACAATGCACCAACCATACCCAACACTGCTTCAATAGTAGCCCGCCGCTTGGGCTGTAAACCCCAATGCTCGGAGAGTGTCCCCACAATCATTCCAAGCTCACCATCTCCAGATCACTTTGATTGGGGAACAGGAAGGATACCTATGCGAGATAGTAATTTAACGTCCTCCTTAAGCCCGTAGCTATATCTACTCTAGGCTCCCACCCCAAGTGCTCCCGCGCATGTCGGATTGCCGGCACGCGGAGGGCGACATCCTGATAACCATCACCATAATAATTTTTCGCATCCACGTTCAGTAACTGAACAGCCTTCGCCTTTTCTGAATAAGCCGGATAATGTTGCACAATAAACTGCTGCAACATTTCCGCCAATTGCCGAATAGAAATATTTTCAAACGGATTACCAATATTAAAAATTTTATTATGCGCCCCATTATCTTTATTTTCGATAATCCGCAATAACGCCTCAATCCCATCATCAATGTAAGTAAAACACCGTTGCTGCGAACCACCATTAACAAGATTAATATCTTCGCCCCGCAAAATATTCCCAATAAATTGCGTCAACACCCGCGAGCCACCCGGCTTAGGATTAAATACATTATCTAACCGCGGACCATACCAGTTAAAAGGACGGAATAACGTATACGATAACCCTTCATGCTCTCCATACGCATAAATCACCCGATCTAATAATTGCTTAGAAGTCGAATAAATCCACCGCTGATTCTTAATAGGCCCTGTCACCAGCGGACTCGTTTCTTCATCAAACTCCGCATCAGAACACATGCCATAGACTTCAGAAGTAGAAGGAAAAATAATGCGCTTTTTATACTGCACACATTGACGAACAATATCTAAGTTCGCTTCAAAATCTAATTCAAACACTCGCAACGGCGCTTGCACATACATCGCAGGGGTTGCAATCGCAACGAGCGGTAATACCACATCACATTGTTGAAGATGCTCACGTATCCACTCTTTTTGCTGCGTAATATCGCCTTGCGTAAAATGAAAACGCGGATGAGATAAGCAGCTACTTATTTTATCCTGCGTCAAATCCATCGCATCAATTTGCCAATCTGTCTTCGCTAAAATCGCTTCACTTAAATGACTGCCAATAAAACCGTTCGCACCAAGAATTAACACTTTCATAAACTATCCTGCTAATAATTAAAATCTAATTAGTTTGGGCAACCAAATAAACGCCCGCAATAATGACAAAAATGCCGAGAACACGAATAGAAGTCAGTGGTTCACCAAATAAGTAATAAGCGGCAACCGCATTCACCACATAACCAATACTCAACATGGGATAAGCAAAACTCACTTGAACACGGGATAAAACTAATAGCCATACCCCCACACTAATAACATATAAAAATAACCCACCGATAATAGGAAGATTCATCATCACCTTCATTCCAATCGGAATCGCATTTCCCACGGTAAATTCAAAATGGCCAATCTGGCACATGCCCGCTTTTAACAGTAGCTGAGCAGCTGCGTTTAAGAGCACACCGCATAAAATTAATATAAATATCATCATGTTAGGCAACCTAAGCTAAAAGTGCCCCATATTATAGGGTGTTTGGGCATTCCTGGCAATTTATCACTCACTTACGTTATAATCGCTCACCTACTAAAATTCTTAGAAGAGGATTCTATTATGATGTCTTTAATCGGCCAAAAAGCTCCTGATTTTACCGCTGCCGCCGTCATGGCGAATGGTGAAATCAATAACCAATTTCAATTGCATAAAGCAATAGAGAAAAAATTCGGTATCGTTTTCTTTTATCCATTAGACTTTACATTCGTTTGCCCATCCGAATTAATTGCTATCAACAATCGCATCGAAGAATTCGAAAAACGTAATACTGTCATTATTGGTGTTTCTATCGATTCTCAATTCACCCATGCTGCCTGGCGTAATACGCCGGTTGAAAGCGGTGGTATTGGACCCATTCGTTATCCATTAGTTGCTGACGTTAATCATCGCATTTGTCAAGCTTATGGCGTTGAACACCCCACTGCGCACATTGCATTACGCGGCGCTTTTATTATCGACAAGCAAGGTATCGTGCGTTCTCAAATCATTAATGACTTACCATTGGGTCGCAATGTGGATGAATTACTGCGTCTCATCGATGCATTAGAATTCCACGAAAAACATGGTGAAGTGTGCCCAGCAGGTTGGACAAAAGGCAAGAGTGGTATTAAGCCTACCAGCGAAGGTATTGCAGCATTTCTTGCAAGTGAAGCAGAACAATTATAATCAATTCCTTTCTTATAAAACCCGCTATTATCAGCGGGTTTTTTTTATAAAAATCTTTCAAAGTTTTTTAATCTCTGCTATAAAATTCTACTCAAACAAACTATGTATAAGTTAATCTTGGTCTATCTTGTGCATATTTTTGTGTTGTGAATAAAAAATTGCTAGTAAGTAAACGAAAATGCACAGCTTCTTCGTGTTTGAATGAAAATTTGCTTGCAATAATGGACTTTAATGAGTTAATTTTAGGGCTCGTCCGGATTCAACATATCAAGGAGATTTAACAATTATGAAATTAAAACTCGTCGTTGCAGCAATGAGCGCGCTTGCTTTAATCAGCACCAGCTCAGCGTTTGCAACCACTACTACCAAGAAACATCATCATAAAAAGCATCAGGAAGCTACCGCTACCCAAACAGCGGAACATGAGTACAAAGATTATAAAGATATGGGAACACCAGTACCGGTTTGTACCATCACTCAAGCTTCTATGATCATGGATGAAACAACACAGAATATTGGTCGCTCCTTACCAAATCCATGCAACCCACAATGGTTTGATCGCATTCAGATCTCAGGTGGCCTTAATATTGACGTGGGTAAATTTGGTAATCGCAACGCAAACCTCCAAGGTGAAAACTATCAACGCTTATCACTTAACGATGCTTACTTAAATGTTGCAGCAACCGTTAATGACTGGGCAAAAGCATTCGCGAGCTTAAGCTACAGCGATCCAACCACCAATGCCAACCCTAGCGCTTTTAATAACCTCGGAGCTGCTGAGTACAGTGCTGCTTATAGCAACAACATCAATGCTTCACAAACCAACAACGTCGAGCTAGAACAAGCTTATGCTACTTTAGGCAACTTTGAAGTATCACCGTTCTACTTGCAAATTGGTAAACAATTCCAAGATTATGGCCGTTATGAAATCCATCCCATCACTGAAAGCCTGACCCAAGTGATGACTCAAACCCTAGCTACTTCGCTGAAGTTAGGCTTTATTGCGAATGGCTTCCACGGCTCTCTCTTCGGCTTTGATGATCCAATCAACAAGAATGGTTCATCCAGCAAGCCAACCAACTACGGCGCTTCATTGGGCTATGATCTCATCAATGATCAGCTTGGCTTTGATGTAGGTGCTTCTTACCTTTACAACATGATTGCTGCTAACGATGTAGCATACAGTGTTGTTAACTTTGATACAGAAGGTGGCAGTGATACTTTTAATGGTTACCACACCCGTGTTGGTGCTTATGCGCTGTATGGTGATGTTAACAGTGGTCCTTTCACCATTGGTGCTCGTTTCACCCAAGCATTACAACGCTTTAATCCAAACGATTTACCAAAGGATGGCGTACATGATTTGACGGGCGACAATATCACTGGCGAACTGTTATCCACTGCGAGTGGTGCTAAGCCGTGGGCTGCTGGTCTGCAAGCCGGTTATGGCTTCGATGCTTGGGGTAAGCCACAAAACATTTATGTTGGCTATCAAACCTCTCGCGAAGCAGCTGGTATGGACTTGCCAAAGAATCGTTACTTAGTAGGTTATGCGATCAACGTATTTGGCAAAAACACCAGCCTGGGTATCGAATGGGATCACGACAATGCTTACGAGGTCGAAGATGGTGGTTCTGGCAACAATACCAACCTCGTGTCCTTACGCTCCAGCGTTGCATTCGGTTAATCCGAATCACTATAAAGAAGCCCGCTTTTGCGGGCTTTTTTTTGCCTTTTAAAACCGATTAGCAATATAACAAAACAATTCCGCTGTCCGTTCTGCATCATAAATCGCCGAATGCGCCTGCTGCACATCAAACGGTATCCGTGCCCGCTTCGCGGCCCTTGCTAAGACGGTCTCACCTAATGCCACCGCTGCCAGCGATGCCGTATCAAACGTGGTGAAAGTATGAAAAGGCGTATGCCGAATCCGAGACCGCTTTGCAGCGGCTAAAATAAAACTTAAATCAAACCAGGCATTATGCCCTACTAACACGGCCCGATAACAAGCCGTTTTTTCCAATTGCCTTTTCACTGCAGCAAAGACCCGATGTAAAACCTGCCGCTCTGGAATAGCAAACCGCAAAGGCCCATAAGGATCAATCCCCGTAATAGCCAGGGCTTCTTTTTCCAACTGCGCCCCTGGAAAAGGCTCCACGTGATAAGCATAAGTCTGCTCACGATAAAGCCTCCCCTCCTCGTCCATACCTAGCATCACGATAGCAATTTCAAGCAAAGCATCGGTTTCTGCATTGAGCCCCGCTGTCTCTACATCTACTACAATAGGTAATAAGCCGCGAAAACGGCGCGATAATATTTTCATCCCACTTTTCTCTGGTAAAAAACCCACTATTTACTAAAATAGGGGGATATTCATTATTAAAATAACACGGGGATCACTCACATGTTATTTACCACCCCTCTCCCAGCATCCAATCCGCTGCGAGATAGTATCACAAATGCTTATAGAATGGATGAAACAGAGTGCTTAAATCGGCTACTTCCGCTTACAAAACTCTCAGACGCGGAATTAGTCAGAGTAAAGGCCATCGCAAAACAATTGGTATTGCAAACGCGTGAATATAAAAAGAAACAGGGCAAAATGGATGCCCTCTTGCATGAGTTTGATCTTTCAACGGAAGAAGGCATTGCCTTGATGTGTCTCGCCGAAGCACTATTGCGTATTCCTGATAAAACGACTATGGATAAATTTATCAGCGATAAACTTTCGACCGCTGATTGGAAAAACCATCTTAGTCGTGAGCACTCCTTGTTCATGAATGCTACCACCTGGGCATTGCTACTGACGGGAAAGATATATGCCCCTACGCTTTCTAACCAAAAAAGCTTAGGCCAGTCGCTGATACGGGCGGTCAGCCGCTTAGGAGTAAGTGTGGTGCGCCCGACGATTTTACAAATGATGAAAGCACTCGGTAAGCAATTCGTCATGGGCGAGAACATTGCCTCTGCGTTACAGCGAGCACAGCCCTTAGAAGCGCTGGGTTATCGCTTCTCATACGATATGCTCGGCGAAGCGGCCCGTACTGCAGAAGAAGCGCAACATTACTATGCCGCTTATGAAGAAGCTATCACCACAATTGGGGCATCGACTACCAGTGATAATTTGATCACTAACCCGAGTATTTCTGTCAAATTATCCGCCCTCCACCCCCGTTATGAATATCCCAAACGGGAGCGTGTGCTTAAGGAGCTCACTCCTCGTTTGTTAGCCCTTGCTCAACTAGCCAAGAAAAATCGTATTGCCTTGACCATCGATGCGGAAGAGGCCGATCGCTTGGACTTATCCTTAGACATTTTTGAAGCCGTATTTGGTGATCCCTCACTTGCCGGCTGGGAAGGTTTAGGGTTTGTCGTGCAATCGTATCAGAAACGCGCCTCATTCGTGATTGATTGGTTAGCAGCACTTTCTAAACAACATCGTAAACGCATCATGGTACGACTCGTGAAAGGGGCTTACTGGGATGCGGAAATTAAAATAAGCCAAGTCTTGGGCTTAGCAGGTTATCCTGTCTTTACTCGTAAAAATTCGACAGATGTTTCATTCCTTGCTTGTGCAAAAAAATTACTAGCTCAAAAGGATAATTTTTATCCGCAATTTGGAACCCACAATGCTTATTCCGTCGCAGCTATTTTAGAAATGACTAAAACGAGGAGCATTGAATTTGAATTCCAATGCTTACATGGCATTGGACGTCCGTTATATGATCAAATTGTCGATAAAACACAATTTAATATGCCATGCCGCATTTACGCACCAGTTGGAACACATAAAGATTTATTGGGCTATCTCGTTCGTCGGCTACTAGAAAATGGTGCTAATACCTCGTTTATCAACCAACTGGCAGACGAGACTTTTCCTATCGAAAAAATTACTACCGATCCCGTTGCACGTATCGCATCACTCAAAAGTTTGCCTCATCCTAAGATTCCACTGCCAAAAGATATTTATGGCAAGTGGCAAAACTCTAACGGGATCGATTTGTCCGATCGTCATCAAGTAAGCCAGCTTAAAAAACAGATGGAAGCCGCTGAACAAGAAAACTGGGTGGCTGCCTCCATTGTGAATGGACAGATATTAACAGAACATCGCGCTCATGCTGTTATCTCTCCTAGCCACGCCGGGCGTATCATTGGTTATGTGAATGAGGCGCAAGAATGGCAAATTGAAGAAGCCATTGCTAGCGCTGAGCGTGCAACGAAAACATGGGGCACCACCCCTCTCGAAGAACGTGCAGCCATCATAGAACGAGCTGCCGATTTGTTCCAGGAGGCCATGCCTCGCCTAATGACGATTCTGACGCGCGAAGGGGGTAAATGTATCCCTGATGCCATCTCAGAGGTACGGGAAACTATTGATTACTGTCGTTACTATGCCTATCGTGCCCGACAAGATCTTGTCCCCGTCACCTTACCAGGGCCGACGGGTGAATTGAATCAAATTGCATTATATCCGCGGGGCATCATGGCCTGTATCAGCCCTTGGAATTTCCCTCTCGCTATTTTTACGGGCCAACTTGTTGCTTCTCTCGTTACCGGTAATACGGTCATTGCTAAACCAGCTGAACAAACTCCCTTAATTGCTTTCCAAGCCGTGCAAATTCTTCATCAAGCGGGCGTACCGGCAGAAGCATTACATTTATTAATTGGCCCTGGCAGCGCAGTAGGTGCTAAATTAGTGGCAGACCCCCGTATTGGGGGTGTGATGTTCACGGGATCGACTGAAACTGCTAAATTCATCCAACAAACCTTGGCTCATCGTCCCGGCCCTATCGGCTTACTGGTTGCAGAAACGGGTGGACAAAATGCCATGATTGTGGATTCTTCTGCTCTTCCCGAACAAGTCGTGATTGATATCGCGCAGTCTAGTTTCAATAGTGCTGGTCAACGCTGCTCAGCCCTGCGAGTGTTGTTTGTACAAGAAGAAATCGCACCCCGTTTGCTTACCATGCTAAAAGGCTATATGGCTGAATTAACCATCGGCGATCCTAGCTTGCTCGCAACTGATATTGGCCCTGTTATTGATGCCGAAGCATTGCAAATGTTACAAAACCATTTTGCAAAAATGAGTCAGCAGGCCAAACTCATCGCTCAAGTTCCCATGCGAGAATCCCCTGGCGGTTTTTACTTTCCTCCCACCGTCTTCGAACTAGACGATCTGAGTGTATTAAAAGGTGAAGTTTTCGGCCCTATTCTCCATGTCGTGCGATATAAAGCCCATGACCTTGATAAAGTGATGGATGCTATTGCTAGCACCGGATATGGACTCACCTTAGGGGTACACAGCCGTATTGAAGCAACGATAAACTATATTACAAGCCGTATGCATGTAGGTAATATGTACGTAAATCGCAATGTGATAGGGGCCGTAGTAGGAGTACAACCCTTTGGGGGCGAAGGCTTATCTGGCACTGGCCCGAAAGCAGGCGGTCCGCATTATTTACCCCGCCTTTGCGTTGAACGTACGATTTCTACTAATACCACCGCCGTCGGTGGTAACGCACGCTTGGTTTCGTTACGGGAGGATGATTAATGCACCAACCGGATAAAATTGCGTATCTCATGTTCATTATTTTCACGGGGACAGCCGTCTTTTCCACCATTGCGTTATTCACTCGGCAGTCTTTATTAGTTGCTTACATCGTAATAGGTGCCATTGTTGGTCCGTGGGGATTAGATTGGGTAAACAGCAGCATGGCCAGCAGCCAAGCAGGAAACATCGGCATCATCTTCCTGTTATTTTTACTCGGATTACATTTACAGCCACAAAATCTCTTTCACTCATTACGCAAAATGAGTTTAATCACTCTCTCCAGCTCATTTATTTTTTTCCTCATTGGCTTAATTCCTAGTTATTTTTACGGTTATACCTTGGAAGAAAGCATTGTCATTGGTCTTGCAACCATGTTTTCCAGTACCATTATTGGTATTAAATTATTACCCACGACGATCTTACACCATCAACACACAGGTGAATTACTTGTCAGTATTTTGTTGCTGCAAGACATCATTGCAATTGCTTCCATCTTAGTCGTGCAAATGATAGGGGGACAGAGTGAATCGATTTACCAAATTCACTATGTATTACTGGCTTTTCCTGCGTTACTACTCGCTGCTTATCTATTTCAACACTACGTCCTCACTAAATTAATCGAGCGCTTTGATAAAGTGCATGAATATATTTTTATTCTCTCCATCGGCTGGTGTTTATTAATGGCCCAGCTCAGTCATTTTTTTGGGCTGTCAGAAGAAATTGGTGCTTTCATTGCAGGTATTGCCCTCGCCTCTAATCCTATCGCTTTCTACATTGCTGAACACTTAAAACCATTACGCGATTTCTTCCTCGTCATTTTCTTTTTCGCCATCGGCGCTGGTTTTAATTTCGATTATTTGCCTAGCGTCCTTCTTCCGGCCAGTTTCTTAGCATTATTAGTGTTAATCTTAAAACCTATGGTTTTCAAGTGGCTGCTCTATCGCTCTGGCGAGGCAAAATCCGTCAGTTGGGAAATTGGAGTACGGTTAGGTCAAATGAGTGAATTCTCTTTACTCTTAATCTACATGGCTTTCGACAGTGGTTTAGCATCGGCTAAAACTACTTACATGGTGGAAGCTGCTATCATTCTCACTTTCATTGCCTCTTGCTACTGGACAGTCTTACGTTATCCCACACCTTTAGCAGCGGCTGAAAAATTAAGAAGAGATTAATCTCATGAGTCATACACATTCTCACTCGCATCATCACGGTCACCATCATGCGCCTCGTTCATTGAATATGGCTTTTGCGATAGCCGTATTATTAACATCTGCTTATATCATCGTAGAAATTGTATATGCTTTTTTAGCGAATTCGACGAGTTTATTAGCAGATGCAGTTCATAATTTTGGAGATGCACTGGGATTGGTGCTGGCCTGGGTAGCAAATTGGTTATTATCCTTCCCACCCCGGAAACGTTATAGTTATGGATTTAAACGTACCACTATCATTGCAGCTCTCGTTAATGCTGTTCTTCTGGTTACAACATCCGTGCTAATTGCTTATGAAGCAATTTATAAGCTATTCCATCTAACAGAAATGAATGAAACTGTCGTTATGCTTATCGGAACAATTGGTATTTTCATTAATGGTGGTTGCTCGCTGCTTTTCATGCAAGGTGCACAGGATGATATGAATATTAAGGGAGCTTTTTTACATCTGATCGCAGATGCAATGATCCTAGTCGGTGTCGTAGTAGGTGCAATCATTATTCGTTTCACTGGGCTGTTATGGATAGATCCTATTTTAGGTCTGATGATCGTGGGGATTGTATTATGGGGCACGTGGGGCTTGCTGCGTGATTCCGTTCGGCTCATCTTGGATGCAGTTCCGCATTATATCGACCAGGCAGGTGTACGTCATTATTTAGCACAATTACCGGGAGTCGCTGCCTTGCACGATCTGCATATTTGGGGATTAAGTACAAAAGAAGTAGCGCTAACAGCTCATTTAGTGATGCCTGATTCTTCTTTAACAGATGCAGATTACAAAAAAATTAATCTGGTGTTACATGAAAAATTCCGGATTAATCATGTCACCTTACAAGTAGAAAAAGGCAGCAAAGATGATCCTTGTTTGCGCAGTGAGACGTGTTAAATTTGAAATCCTCTCCTAATTTTTAATCAATGTCTCACTGCAATTTGTCAATCCTAAATCAGTGCAAATAGCCGTTGCCATCATTTGCGCATTTGGATCATCGGCTGTTGGTGTACCGCCGGGTGTTTTTTGCAAGGACCATATCATCATACCTGCTGGTGTATGGTGACCCGCTGCCGTGGTAAGTGAGGCTTGCGCTAATTGGTTCACTTGGTCAATGGTATAAATATGACCACCCCATGCTTCGGGTGGGACTTCAACCCCCATCGCAATCGGACCTGAGAAATAATTAGCATAAGCGGCTAAGGCTTGTTCAGGGTTATAAGTCGTGCCTGCATCGTAAGACATGACGTTGACTAGATCAATGGCACTGCCAGCAGACGAGCGGAAGACAGGCAGCATGACGCCAGTGAAATCATCTTGGGGTTGCGCATTCACCCATTGATCTTCACCATAAGCCCCCGTACTCCATGCCGCCACACTTAATATATAAGGTCGTGGTAAAGCAGCACGGATTAAATTGATATAGCTTTGGTAAAGCGTATCCACTTGGCAGTGAATATGACCATCTGTACCCATGGCACAACCAGCCGTAGCAGGTTCATAGTCAATGTCGACCCCGTCTAGGCCAAAGTCAGTGACAAAATCCGCAATAGCTTGCACGTTGAGCCCTTGCCAATTGGTGTAATCAGCACCCCCGACTGAGACAAGGACTTTAGTGCCAGGATGCTGTTGGTGTAAATAAGCAATCGCCTGTTGTAACACAGCGCCAGTGGCATAATTAAACTCGAGCCCCGTACCGGCATAGTTCAAACTGCCTTTGCGATACGTGGCATCTGGCTTCATGAAAGCTAAGTTGACGACATTTACATAGCCTGGCAAGTTGCCTAAGGTTGTCTTCGTACCATCCGTCTGATAATCAGGATCCCAGGTTTCAAAGTAACCTACAAAGAGAGAAGAGGATGCAGGTTGATAGGTAACTTGCAAGCTGGTGTTATTGGGTACGACCAACGGATTGGGGGTGGTGGTAGCAGAATACCCGGCGACCGTTGAGACCACACTATAAGTATCCGTTGGTAATTGCAAGACCGACCCATTGGTGACTGTTTGGGTAAATTGATAATGCTGTCCAGTTAACGTCACCGGTTCTTGCGAAGCAGGTGCATTTACCAAGGAAACGGATACTTGCCCCATGGGGACTGCTTGATAATTAATTGCAACAGGGGTGGTGCTTTGATTCTGTACTGTCACATTCATCGGTGCAGCTTGATAAAATTGCTGTCCATTATCGACAGGGGAAGCGGTAACCGTATAAGTACCTGTCACCAAATTAGTTAATTGCCATTGTTGCCCCCAATTCACTACTTGCTGCTGGGTACCACTTGGCCCTTGTACCGTAATTTGAGGATTAGCTAATCCCGTCGCAGGCGCAGCAGCTAAGCTAACTGTCATGGCCCCATTGCCAATGGGGGTACCGCCGGCCACTTTAAAGGTAAACGGCCCGGTAGGAGCGGGTGATTGAGGAGTGGAAGCAAATTGTATAGTTAACGGATTTGTACAATTAGGATCGGGCGGTAAAGGAGCAGCCCATTGATTGCCACCAACGAACACGACTTGACTTCCTTGCTGGCTTGCGACTGTCCAACCTAACCACGGTTGCCCCCAAATAGAAGTAGAAGGACTTATGCTAGCGGCATAATTAAAATCAAACTCCACTTGCGAGAGTGGAATGGGGGAAGAAGAGGTATTGCAAACTTGAATGGTCTGCGTCCAGTTAGGAGATAATACGGTCACGTTGACTTGGACGGGCACGAGGACATTAGCTAATAATTGAAAGCCATGTGGGTGGGTTTTCTTGTCTGTTGTGATTTTCAATTGAACCGTTTGGCCAGGTAAAAGACTGGCTTGATTTAAGGCATTCATCGTTACTTGATAAAAATTACCTTGGTTATTAGGTAATTTGGTAAATTGCTTTGACTGCAGTTGAGAGGTAATCTTCAGCGGGTTAACGCCATTTACCGCCGACACTTTGCCAGCATAGTAAAAACGCAAGCTCGCATTGCGTAAACTAATCGGCTGTTTAGACGTATTCGTGATCGTTAAGATATCGCCTGAATAACGCAGTTGAACATTGGCGAGGGGAAGTGCAAACACGGGAATGGAAATGAAGAGAGATACAAGCCAAGCCAATAAAACAATCCATGTTTTATTCATCACGCTGCTCCCAAATATATAGATGGCGTTAGACACGATGATAGAGGAATTGACCAACGGATGGCAATTGAATATTTTTTTAAGAAATCAGATCGGGCCAGATCGAGCAATATTTTTCGAATTTTATTGCTCGATCTGGCCCGATATCGAAAATAAGCTCAATAAAGATAGGGAACGCAGTATCGAGGAAGTTGCTGGCTGCCGTGCGATGCTGGAATTGATTTATGACCAGGGTAAAACCTTTAAACCACTTACTGAAACCACCATTCGCGGCCTGCACCATGAACTCATGCGTTATTATCAAAAAGCAGGCCCTTATATTGGACAGTATAAAGTCCAGCCTAATTCTGTTGTCGAAACTAATCACAGTAGTGGTGAAAGACGAATTGTATTTGAAACCGCCGAAGCAGGTCCTATTACCGAAGCAGCTATGCGAGATTTAGTCACTTGGTATAATGAAATTTACCCACTAGATTCTCGATCTATCGCTATTGCCTGTGATTAGTTTTATTACAAGCACCAGATGAGATTATCTCTCGTGTTGTGCCCTACCTTGCGATTGATAGGCATATTGAGCGAAGAAAATCTGAATACTATTATGTCCTCTTTATTTATAAATATGGGCAGGGAGCTGGGGTACGATATCAACTTATTTTTTAAGTGTGCTTTGATTTTCATGCCACACTAGCCATTATCCTTTCACACATGCCAATGGTCTTAAAAATGCCACCCGTCGTGCTAACCCGCCTAAATCTGTTGCTTCCGCTACCAGATGAACATCTTTATAGGCTCCCGGCGCTTCTTCCGCTACCCCACGCATTGTCTTCGTACGAATATAAATACCCTGATGTGCTAATTCATCCACTAATTGACGCCCCTGCCAGCGCTTCAATGCTTGATTGCGGCTCATGCTCCGACCCGCGCCATGACTGGCAGAAGCAAATGCCTGATTTACCTCTGCCGGATTTCCCGCTAGTAAATAAGAGCCTGTCCCCATACTGCCACCAATAAAAACCGGCTGCCCTACTGGCTGGTACCGCGCAGGTAAGGCAGGATGACCCGGAGGAAAAGCACGTGTAGCCCCTTTGCGATGGATATAAAGCTCGCGCAATTTCCCATTAACCTGATGCTTTTCTCTTTTACACGTGTTATGCGACACGTCGTACAATGTTTCAATTTCAATATCAGGAAGAATAGTCGTCAAAGTTTCACGTGTTAAATGAGTAATGATTTGCCGATTAGCCAGGGCACAATTAATACCAGCATGCATGGCGCCAATATATTGCTGACCTTCTGGTGATAAAATAGGCGCACAAGCTAATTCTCTATCAGGTAATTGAATCCCCAAGCGTTGTGCTGCTTTCGCGAGAGAGACTAAATAGTCTGAACCAATTTGATGCCCTAAATCCCGGGAACCACAATGAATGGCAATGATAATCTGACCTTCTTGTATCCCAAATGCGGAGGCTGCTACTTGATCATAAATTTTTTCGACTACTTCCACTTCTAAATAATGATTACCTGATCCTAAGGTTCCCATTTCATCTAACTGCCGTTTTTTTGCATGATCGGATACATGCTCGGGTACAGCCCCATCAATGCAGCCGTCTTCTTCGATATAATCGAGATCCTCGCGTACCCCGTAACCTTTAGATAAAGCCCATTTTGCACCGCCTTGCATGACCTGATCGATTTCCTGCATGGATAAATGAATTTTACCTTCCGAACCGACACCAGCAGGCACTGCATGAAATAAGGCATCAGCGATTGGTTGAATTTGGGATAAAATATCGGTGACAAAAAGATTCGTGCGTAAACAGCGCACGCCGCAAGAAATGTCAAAACCTACACCGCCGGCAGAAATAATACCGCCCGCTTCAGCATCAAATGCAGCTACCCCGCCAATAGGGAAACCGTATCCCCAATGTGCATCAGGCATGGTCATCGCAGCACCGACCAGACCCGGAAGTTTGGCCACATGCGTGATTTGCTCACGGACTTTATCGTCCATACTTTCAATGAGGATACGACTGCCGTATAAGATAATAGGATGGCCACCCGTCGAAATGAGCCAACGATAAGGGTCTAATTGTTTTATGTTAGTTATATCCATCGGTATTTTCCCATCCCCTGACCAGTATCTGAGT
This sequence comes from Gammaproteobacteria bacterium, assembly GCA_021324335.1. Taxonomy (GTDB): domain Bacteria; phylum Pseudomonadota; class Gammaproteobacteria; order DSM-16500; family DSM-16500; genus Aquicella. The sequence goes on along the minus strand of JAJPJH010000017.1, from coordinate 108 downwards.
ATAAATCAGTATAGCGAGTAGGAGGCGGCTCACGCCGCCGTCCTCTCACACCACCGTACGTGCGGTGTCGCATACGGCGGTTTAAGTTAACGTTTCAACAACATCGCT
>JAJPJH010000054.1 GCA_021324335.1 Gammaproteobacteria bacterium | reverse complement strand
CGAATTGCTTCTTCTTTGAAGGACTTATCGTATTTACTCATTTTACACACCTCATTGATTGGTTAAGTATATCAAATTTGGTGTCTACTTTTTTAGGGGCAGGTCAATCTTAGCAATTGGTTATATTTCTAATATAAATGGAGTAATTAATCCGATAGGTGAAATTTGTAAAATAGCTCGGGAATATAATGTTATTACAGTAATAGATGCAGCTCAAGCTGCTCCTCATATCCCTCTAGACGTAATAGCATTAGATTGTGATTTTTTGGCATTTAGCGGTCATAAAATACTTGGCCCTGCAGGAACTGGAGTATTGTATGGAAAATATGAGTTACTCGAAGCATTGGAACCTCTTATTTTAGCTGGTGGGACAGTTGATAAAGTAACACATAACAGTTTTTCCTTAAAACCATTGCCACATCGGTTAGAGCCAGGTACCCCAAATATTAGTGGAGTGCTTGGGCTTGGTGCTGCGGTTAGTTATATCCAGAATATGACTTTTGACACTATCATGGCGCATGAAAAAAAATTAATAGAAGCAATGCACGAATCATTAGGCAACCTACCTGGAGCCAAGATACTTAGCGCTAAGCCTGGCTCCAATCAAATAGCTGTTGCGTCTGTCGTACCAATAGAAGCAAATATAGATTCTGACGCTTTATGCCAAGTTCTCAGTGATAGTTTTCAAATTATGACCCGCTCTGGATTCCACTGCGTTCATCAATTATTTAATCATTATGCTTTTAACAAAGGAGCAGTTAGAATATCTGCCTATATTTATAATACCGTAGAAGATATTTATAAGGTTGCTGAAGCCCTTAGAATCGTATTAAATCAAGTTACATAAAGTACCATCTTGGGAGATATACTAGGATATAGGTTGACGGTAAAATGACGAAAAAAAGTAGATATTTAGGTTATATGTTTGCTACCTTGGCAGCCACTTTTAATGGAATGGTAGGAATTTTTAGTGTAAAGATAATGGATTACGGATTACATCCTATTACAGTCGTTTTTTACAAATGTTTAATTGGTACATCTGTTATTACCACATGGCTTATAATTTCAAGAAAAATTGGAAAATGGATAGAATATTTAAAGGATAATTACGCAAAAATTGGAATTTGTGCTTTTTGTGGTTTTTTTATGGCGTGTTATTTTGAAACCCTTTCCTATAATCATCTTAAAGTGCCTGTAGCTGTATTTCTATTATTAGGAAGTTCACTGATAACAACTTTTGTCTTATCTTCTCTTTTGAATAAGCAAAAAATAAAAAACTACCAAATCCTTTCATGCATAATCGCTCTATTGGGATTATGGCTAATATTTGAAACCTGTGTGATTCATATTAATCAAGCTAGCTTACTGGGTATATTACCAGCCATTCTAGCAGGAATCGGGTATGGTACTTTTTTATCTTTAAGCTCGAAATTTGAGCTTGGTTCTGGATTAATTGTTCTGAATAGCCTGCTATTATTTGGAGCGCTCTATTTATTTACGCCTTTTTTATGTCTGAGTTTCCAAATGCTTCCAAGCATGCAAAGTTTCTTGCTATTACTAGCGTTGACATTATTACCAACTATTGGTGGTTTGTGGTGTACTATGCGTGCATTAGTGTTGTTAAAAAGCGAGACTGTTCAATTAGTAGAATTAAGTGAACCGTTATTTGCATTAATATTTGCCTATCTCATTCTCCAACAACAACTCACTTATTTGCAGCTTGCTGGAGGCATGTGCATTATTATTTCGATTTATATTAATTCTTTTGGATGGAAAATATCTATTTTAAATACTTCCATTAAAACTCCAACTATATCTGCTTAATATCACAGGTTTAATATATATCAATGAATCAAGGAATTCACATGCTATATCCTATATTAATTTTTCCCTGAATATTATTTAAGATATGCTTTTCTGCATTTTACACAGTTACCGGTCAAAACAATATTAATCCACAATATTTTATGTACCACACATTTGTCGGATGAACCAAAAATAATTTATTTTCAATGATACTCAGGCTAGTTGCATGATGTAAAATGGTGAAACTTCAGTTTCATCGTCATAGGAATAAACTTCATGAAAATCCACTCCCTTATCCATGCTCCTTTTGAAAAACTAGGCATCATTGAAACCTGGGCATTAGAAAAAGGACATCAATTAACTAGTACTCACACCTACGCCCAAGAAAAATTACCCAATGCCTCTGATTTTGATTTTTTAATCATCATGGGTGGTCCACAAAGCGTAGTAAGATTGGATCAATATCCTTATTTGCAAGACGAAGTCAAATTAGCACAAGCAGTTATTAAACAAAATAAACCCATGCTAGGTGTTTGTTTAGGAGCGCAAATTATTGCAGAAGCACTCGGAGCAAAGACGCAACGGAGTCCTCATAAAGAAATTGGTGTTTATCCCATCGAAATTTTGGATGGGGGAAAGAATGATCCTTTTTTTAGCAAGCTTCCTGGAATAGTTGATGTCATGCATTGGCATAATGATATGCCAGGTATGGCAGACGGTGCGGTTTTGCTTGCAAAAAGTGAAGGTTGTCCTCACCAAGCATTTCGCTATGGCAATAAAATTTATGGGTTTCAGTTTCATCTCGAATTGACGAAAGAATTAACGGTAGAAATGATACAGCATGGACCGACCGACTTGAAATCTGGGAAATATGTAATGACGAAAGAAGAATTATTAAAAATCGATTTTGATCCAATTAATAATAAAATGAGGAGGTTTTTGGATTATTTAGTGACTGTTTGATCTCGCTAAAAAAGAAGGGGCCAATTAGGCCCCTTCTGGCTTCCCTCATACAACCTTCTTACATCATGCCTTCCATGCCACCCATACCGCCATGTCCGCCCATTGCTGGAGCTTCTTTCTTCGGCAGATCTGCAATCATGCATTCGGTGGTAATCATCATGCTGGCCACAGAAGCAGCTTGTTGTAATGCAGTACGTGTTACTTTGGTAGGATCCAAAATACCCATTTCCAACATATCGCCATATTCACCCGTTGCCGCATTGAAACCAAAGTTACCTTTGCCTTCAATGACTTTGTTTACGATAACAGAAGCTTCGTAACCGGCATTAGTGGTAATTTGACGAAGTGGTGCTTCGAGTGCGCGGCAAATGATTTGGATACCAACGGTTTGCGTGTCGTTGTCACCTTTGAGTGGTTTGAGTGTTTGCATAACACGAATCAAAGCCACCCCACCACCAGGCACAACACCTTCTTCTACAGCTGCACGAGTAGCGTGTAATGCGTCTTCAACGCGAGCTTTCTTTTCTTTCATTTCGATTTCAGAAGCTGCACCCACTTTGATAACAGCTACACCCCCTGCTAATTTCGCAATACGTTCTTGCAGTTTTTCGCGATCATAGTCAGAGGTGGTTTCAGCCACGCGAGCTTTTAATTGCTTAATGCGATCTTGTATATCACCTTTATCACCTGCACCATCAATGATAGTGGTGTTGTCTTTGGTGATATGAACGCGTTTGGCAGAACCTAAGTCTTTCAATGTGGTAGATTCCAACGTACGGCCCACTTCTTCAGCAATGACTTGCGCTTTAGTTAACACAGCGATGTCTTGCATCATTTCTTTACGGCGATCGCCAAAGCCAGGTGCTTTAACAGCACAAACCCGGACAATTCCGCGCATGTGGTTAACAACTAACGTTGCTAATGCTTCGCCTTCGACATCTTCTGCAATGATTAACAAAGGACGGCCGGATTTTGCCACGGCTTCAAGCACCGGTAATAAGTCGCGAATAGACGAAATTTTCTTGTCAGTGATTAAAATGAAAGGATTGTCTAATTCAGCAGACATATTTTGCTGATTGGTGATGAAGTAAGGTGACAGATAACCACGATCGAATTGCATACCTTCAACGACATCGAGTTCGTTATCTAAACCAGAACCTTCTTCAACCGTGATAACACCTTCTTTGCCGACTTTAGACATGGCATCAGCAATGATACGGCCAATAGCTTCATCAGAGTTAGCAGAAATCGTGCCAACTTGCGCAATGGCTTTGTCGTCTTTGCAAGGAACCGAGAGTTTCTTCAACTGTTCAACAGCGTGAGCAACTGCTTTATCAATGCCACGTTTGAGGTCCATGGGATTGTGACCAGCAACAACGGCCTTGTTGCCTTCTTCTAAGATTTGGCAAGCTAAGCGGGTAGCAGTGGTAGTGCCGTCGCCAGCTTCGTCTGAGGTCTTGGAAGCCACTTCTTTAACCATCTGCGCGCCCATGTTTTCAAATGGGTCATCTAGTTCAATTTCTTTCGCAACGGTCACACCGTCTTTGGTAACGAGAGGGGCACCAAAGGATTTATTGATTACCACATTACGGCCGCGTGGCCCCATGGTGGTTTTAACAGCGTTGTCCAATTTAATGACGCCCGCCGTCATCCGCTGGCGAGCAATTTCGCTATATTGTACATCTTTAGCAGCCATGATTTTTTCCTCTTAATAATTAGTAAATGATACTTATCCAATTACACCCATAATGTCTTCTTCGCGCATGACGAGATATTCTTTCCCCTCAAGCTTGACGCTGGTGCCGGAATACTTGCCGAATAAGACCTCATCCCCAATTTTGACTTGCATTGGCTGGGTTTTACCATCAACGAACTTACCAGATCCGATGGCGATAATTTTGCCACGCATAGGTTTATCTTTATCAGCGGTGTCCGGTATTACAATCCCGCCTTGGGTTTTATGTTCAGCTTCCTGGGGTAGAACAATCACTCGGTCATGTAGCGGACGAAGGTTTGGCATAGCCATAGTTCATTTCTCCTTTCTGTTTAATAATTATCACAACATGCTTACAAGTCTCCTATATAGGGGCACTTATCACAGGTTCAAGGGGGGTGTGTAAAATATTGCCGGAGGATTTATTGTAGAATAGAAAAATGGATACCTTCAAAGAGCCAATTTCTAATATAGTCTGGGACTTAAAGTACCGTTACCGCGATCAGGGGCAGGTGCGGGAGCATGCTGTGGAAGAGACCTGGAGCCGGGTTGCCAAGGCGGTAGCGACGGCTGAAAAGAATGAGGTTGCGCGAACTCAGTGGGAGCAAGCATTTTACCGGATATTAGAAGGGTTTCGTTTTTTGCCCGGTGGCCGTATTTTAGCAGGCGCAGGGACGGACCATACGGTTACCTTGTTTAACTGTTTTGTGATGAATATTGCTGAGGATTCCTTAGTCAGTATATTTGATGCGCTTCGTGAGGGGGCCTTAACCCTCCAGCAAGGAGGAGGGGTAGGTTATGATTTTTCCATTCTGCGGCCGAAAGGCGATTTAGTGAAAAAGACGGGTATTCCGTCCTCCGGGCCTATCTCTTTTATGCGAATTTGGGATACGACTTGCGGTGTTTTATTGTCTACAGGCGCTCGCCGAGGGGCGATGATGGGGGTGTTGCGCTGTGATCATCCTGATATTGAAGAGTTTATTGAGGAGAAGGCTAATCCCCATGAATTCCGGCATTTTAATGTTTCTGTCATGATATCTGATGCCTTCATGGAGGCTGTCTACCAAGGAGCAGATTGGCCATTAGTTTTTGAAGGGCGGCTATATCGTCAAGTGAAGGCGAGAGATCTTTGGCGTAAGATTATCGATTCAGCCTATCACTATGCTGAACCGGGCGTCTTATTTAGCGATACCATTAATCGTCTAAATAATCTCTGGTACTGCGAACGGATTGTAGCGACGAACCCTTGTGGGGAAATTCCATTGCCGCCTTATGGTGCTTGTAATTTAGGGGCGATTAATCTCACCCAATTCATCACTGCTCCCTTTACCCCGCAAGCAGCGCTCAACTGGGCGGAAATCGAAGAGACCATACGTATTGCAACTCGATTTCAGGATAATGTGATTGATGTCTCTCTTTATCCGTTGCCAGCCCAACGAAAACAGGCGGAGGGGACGCGACGAATTGGGTTAGGGCTGACAGGGCTTGCGGATGTATTAGTTATGTTAGGCATTCGTTATGATTCGCCAGAATCAGGGTCGCTTTCACGGAAGATCATAAAGAAAATTGCGGAGGTGACGTGGCAGACGTCTATTGAGTTAGCGCAAGAAAAGGGAGTCTTTCCCTTCTTTCATAAAGATTATTTACGTGGGGAGTTTGTGCGAACGTTAGATGATTCTATTCAGCGGGATTTAGCACGGTATGGGGTGCGTAATAGTCATCATAATACGATTGCACCGACAGGGACGATTAGTTTATTAGCTAATAATGTTTCGAATGGTATCGAGCCTATTTTTAAGCCTGAGTATGTTAGGCACATGCGGTTCGCTGAAAATACGCGTACTTTTCGGGTGAAGGATTATGCATTACGCGTGTGGCAGGCAGGAAAGCATGAAGGATTGCCACCGGCATGGGTGGATACCGATACGTTGATGCCAGAAGCGCATTTGCAAATTCAAGGGGCGATGCAACCGTATATTGATAATGCGATTTCGAAGACGATTAATATTCCAGTGGATTTTCCGTTTGAAAAGTTAGTGGATGTGTATACGCAGGCGTATAAATTAGGATTGAAAGGCTGCACGATTTTTCGGCCAAATCCGGTGACGGGAAGTGTGTTGGAGGGTGGGGCGAAAGCAGAAGAGCCGCCGGTGGATGATCATTGTTGTCCGTGTGAGTGAGATTAGAATTCCATCATCGCCCTTGCTACGCTTGGACGATGAGGGTGATTTTTTAAATTAACTGGCAAATGCTTCGCCGTTCACGAGCGGTATAATCATTGCCTTGAAATTTATTAATTAGCATAATCCCTAACCGTTCCGCCTGAAAACTACCCGCACATTGAAATGGTTTTTCTCTTTCCAAATAGTATTCAATCAACTCATCCGGATAAAGCGATGCTGATTTCCTTGCTTTAAGCTCAGCAAGACGTTGTACCATGGTATAAGCTTCTTCACCCGGCAGTGGGGTTTCATCGACATCAGGCGACGTGGTACTAAAAGGTAGTTGTAAGCGAGTGAGTAATGTCCGTCGCGCAGCAGATGAAGAACTGAGTATTAAAGATCGAGTTGGTAACATGAATCACGATTTCACTATCAATATCAATACTTCTTGCTCTTCCACCTTATAAATCAACCGCGCATGATTCAGCACTTCTTCACTGTAACTATATAACCCCATCATCCCATCAATTTTTTTCGCACCGGGCGGTCGAGGATTCACCGCTAAAGCTTCAATTAATTTGATGATCGTTTTTTGCTGTTTCGGCGTCAAGGTAAGAATTTGTCGGTGCGCAGTGGGCGCGATTTGAATGTAATATGGCTTCGTCACGATGGATTAACCTATTTCTTCTTTAAGGGCATCAAGTGTCACCGTTCCTTGTGCTCTTGCTTCTTGCAATGCTTCGACAGCTTGCTGTAAATCACTTTTATCTTGCAGGGTCTGCAGAAGCTGCCAGTCTTCCATCGGAATCATCGCCGCAATTTCTTTGCCGCGGCGAGTGAAGATAATGCATTCTTTATTGTGAGAAACGCGGTTGATGAGGTCGGAAAATTGTTCTTTTGCATCAGCCGTACTAACAGATGAGGTCGTCATGGGTGATTTCCTTTACATCAGTATGGTTAGGCATTGGGCAGAACTGGGCGGCTTCTGCTTCCGCCCAGGCCGTCTGTTACAGTTTACGAAGCAAGAGAGATTTCTTCTTTCTCCATGGCCTCTGAGTATTTGCCCATGGCAGCAAGGCTGTTTAGCATAGCGCGCTTGCTGAAGGCTTTTTGTGCAGCAGGAACATTTTTTGCTTGGCCTTGCCAGGTTTTCATGCTGTGGTCTTGCAGGGCGCGAGCATAAGAGAAGCTGAGGTTCCAGGGCAGATGGCCTAATTGGTTCATCGCATTTAAGTGAGCAGTGGCTTGTTCGGAAGTCTGTCCGCCTGACAAGAAGTTAATGGTGGGGACAGCGGCTGGTACGGTACGGCGTAAGACGCGGACGGTTGCTTCTGCAACTTGGGCGACGCTTGCTTTTTGCGGGCAAGCTTTGCCGCTGATGACCATGCTGGGTTTTAATACGATGTATTCCAGTTTCACTTTGTGGCGGTACAGTGCATTGAAGACAGCGTGTAATACAGGTTCGGTGACGGCTTCGCAGCGTTCAATGGTATGGTCGCCATCAATTAAAACTTCAGGTTCAACGATAGGAACGATGCCTTTCTCTTGGCAGATCGCGGCATAACGGGCTAATACTTCGGCATTGGTTTCGATGGCTAAATCGCTAGGGGTATGGGCACCAATGGTATAAACAGCGCGCCATTTTGCGAAACAAGCGCCTTTTTTCTTATAGTCATCTAATCTTTCTGGCAAGCCGTCTAATCCTTGGGTGATATTTTCATCAACGGTGTTAGCTAGGTGAACTAAACCTTTATCCACTTTAATACCCGGAAGAACACCCATTTTCATCAGCATTTCGGGGAAAGGAACACCTTGGCTGTTTTTTTGGTTCAATGTTTCTTCATACAAAATCACGCCAGCAATGGATTGATTAAAACCTGGCGTTGACATCAGCATTTCACGATAGGCGCGGCGGGTATCGTCAGTCGATTCGACATTGACGGCTTGAAAGCGCTTCGTGACGGTAGGGGTGCTTTCATCGGCAGCTAAAATGCCTTTGCCTTTCGTTGAGAGCTTGGTGATGGTGGATTGCAACTCGTTGGAGATTGTGGACATGGCTGTTTCCTTCTGTAAGAGCTAACAAAATTGTGCAAAAGGGTAGCATAGATTTGAGAGGGATGCGAGTATCGGTTGGACAGGCAATGACTAAATCCTTGTCATGCCAATACCAGTCTGCCGAGGTCGAGCTTGTATAGCAGTAAGGATGCTGGTATATCCCCATGTCAAATCTTTGGCGCTAGTCTGTTGACCGCTGTTACGATCAATCTGCTCTGCAAGATGGTAACAGGTATGGTCACTATAACAAACTGAATAATTTTTTACCCTTTCTAAGAGTGTATCGCCTGTCGCAATTAAACGATTGATAAGGGCATCAAATTGTTGCTTATTCCCTTTCGCCGTTATCGTTGTTTCACCTTGCAGCAGAGGCAAGCCCAATTGCTGAAAAAATAGCTTATTATCTTGCGTAATTTTAATTTTCCCTTGCTGTAAGTAAAAATCAGCTAGCTCATAATAGTATTGCGCTAACCCATTCGTGCTAATCACCCACGGATTTCCATAAATAAACTGATCGCCGTCATACTTATCACTCGGATATCTACCAATCAAAGGCGGTTGTTTCGGATGGTCAGTATTAATTTTGTAAATCTTCGAAAATGCTTGGCGAATAGCATAGACAGAACGTAAGACCTTATCACTATTAATCGCAAAGTCATCATTCGAATCCTGAATATTGCCATAAAGAACGCCAAAGATAATCGAACTATCTATTCCACCGCCCTTAAAATCTTGTTGATGAATGGTTTCTGTTAAATACCCATGAGCAGTGTCCCAATGCTGTTGTAACGACTGCGTAATTTGTTTCGCCGTATGCAAATAAGCATTGGCTTGCTGCTCTTTCCCTAACTGTTTAAATAATTCTGCAGCTTCGATGAAAGCCTTACGTTGCACCATCTTGTTAAAGAAATGGTCCTTATCATTCACTTCTTCCCATAAGTCATAAGACGTATTTTTCCATTCAGAAGTAACATAATTTAGATCCGTAGAAATAATCGAAGTTAAATTTGCTAATAAAGACGTATTATTTTCTTGCATAAATAAACGAGCAATATGCGTCATCGTCATCGCGCGTAATGCGGGGCCATCGTTTTGCGGCCGCATCCATTGCCCTTCCCAAATGCTTGCATCGATATTAAATTTTGGTTGGCCTAATGTTTGCTCGCCAGGTTTTGAAATTTGCTGCTGGGCGTGTTTCTCAAAATAAATGTAATTCCATAAATAGTTTTTTAGCTGTTGCTTTTCATCCCCAGCAGCTTGTGAATAAAGATAAGCTACTTCATTCATGGTAATCGCCGCATCCCGCGTCCAGTGGAATTGATAATCTTGGCTAAAATGTGCTTCTTTATTAGAAGGTGAAGCGATGACTGCGCCTGGAAGTGAGTGGAGAAGGGTATTTTTTTCTTGCTTACTAGCAGTATGAGTATTGGTGGTAATATTAGCAAATAAATTTTGTTTAACGGCGGTTAATTCATTCATGGTAAATGGTGCAGCAGTACAGCTCATAGCAGTGTTGCAAACAATAAGAGAGAAACAGATGAACATCCTTTTAGCAAGCATAGCAATACTCCTCACTACTTGATTTATAAGCTATACAGAGTTTACCGAAAAAAATTGTCTACACAAGCGCCCCATGGCTAGACCCTGGGGCTCTGTATACGCTGCCTGTCTGGCTGCTGAGGACCCCCCGTGCTGGCTTGATTAAATAGTCCCGGACCTGTGGGGCTAGCAATAATCTGGCTTGATATCGAAAGATCAGCTTGTGCATTAGCAACAGATAACATGGAACTCAAATAGTTTACTGATTTTCGATTTTCATAGCTGACCCCAACCGGCGGAATGTTTAATTCGAAAAATGACCTATTTTCTGCCACGTAATTATGCCAAATAGCAGTAATTTGTTTTTGGATATCAAAAGTAATAAAAGTTATTTGATGTTGTTCTTGGATTAAATCATGTACAGTTGAGTCAAAAAAGGCTTGGTCTGCTAAATTATACCGTTTTTTTGGATCTCGCAAGCGCTTTAGCAGTTCTTGCCAAAGCAGAACAGCAAAAAAATTAGCGGTACTAAATAGTTGCCCCGTTTTACAAGTTTTATCCATAGAGGCAAATAAATTTTCTAATAAACAGGAATACTCTTGATTGGATAAATGTGTTTGCGCTCTTGGGAAGATAAGTGGAAATACATTGTAATAAACCAATTCTTTATAGGATGCGGCAGCATGTCCGCTAAAAAATAAGCGACTAACTTGATATGCAAGTGTTCCTCTATCTAATTTCTTTATAACCTGAGGATTGATTAATGCATCATCCATTTTTAAGGAGTATTGCGCTTTTGATTTAATCATCCGTAATGTTTTAACAGGATCTTGGTGTAGAATGTCTTTTGTCAAAATAGGTGTAATTTCATCATTAAGCACATCTTCATAGCCACCTACGAAGTCTAAGATATATCCTTCTTTCTTTTTATAATTATATCGATATAACAAAGCATCTCTTTTTACACCGCGTTGAATAACATCTTCTACCAATGGATCTTGGAAAGCGATCTTTACAGGAAGTTGTGCTGCCAACGAATGAAAAGGAGATATTTCTATTTTTTGCCTATTAATCTCCACCTGAATAATAGGATGCGCTTTACCGCATTGCTTTATAAAAATGGGGCAAGAAGAATTTTCTTTCAGATTGTTCAAAATAGCCATAATTTGCTCTAAAGGAAGATTGACGAGCAAATCGTAATCCTTAGGTTGTTTCCCACGAATAGCGTTCCACACAGCGCCGCCGACTAAAAAAACTTGATTAGCATTTTCTGATAACAGTTGAAAGACTTGATCCACTTCCTTTGGAAGCGAAATAGTAAAAGGATATTTCTTTTTGCTAAATTTGATTTCTTCATTTGGGGTTAATACCTTTTTTTCCTCAGGCACAGCTTTTTTATTGGATTTATTAGATTTCAGCTTGGGAGCAAAGGTTGAAGTCGTTAATGATTTTTCTGCTTTTGCTGTTTCAACAGGAGTTTCTTCTTTCTCATCAAATTGCGCAGCATCGTAAAATTGATTTTCAAGATCGGTTAGAATTTCTCGGTATGCGTCTACATTGCTGTAAGCGGCAGAATGAGGTGATAATGATTTTAAATAAGCCTCTGCTGTTTCGCGGCCTTCTTTATATGCTTGAATAGCAAGTGAACCGGATTCGAAGCTTAATTCATTTTTTCCGCTAAAATATTGGGCTCTCGCGCGTGCTTCATAACAATCACCTAACACCATTTGACATTTAATAATGTTAAGTGCGTTTTTGCACGCATCTGAAGCTCGAAATTTTTTGCATAAGGCAATAGCTTGTTCAAATTCTCCCGCTAAAAATAGCTTGCTTGCTTCATCTAGTAAGGATATCTCTAGCGGAGCAGTGGGGATAGTTTCTTCAGAAGCACTTTCTTTTTCTTCTTCTATGCTGTTTTTTTTCAATTCAAATTGTTTGGCACGATCTTGAATATAACTAGATTTGAAGTTTTTTTCTGCTTTTAATTCAATTTTTAGTTGATTTAAAAATTCTGCCTCTGCAAGTTTATTGAATATGGTTTCTGTCATGGCCATATTGCGAAGCTTGTCTTGCACATCAGATAATCTTTCTGAGAGGTGTGGTTCATTGATAAGACGTACTGTCAGAAATTTCTCTTTCCACTCTAAAATCATTTTTAATTTATACCATTTGCTATCTTTATCACCTAACAGATTGAATAATTGTTGCTTTTCTATAGGATCTTTTAAGGCAGCCGCGCCTTTGAAGATTACATAAAAAGGATAACTGGGAAGTAGATTGTCAATATCATTTTCTACTAAATCCATTAAATCCGTAGATAGTTTACGAATCTGTTTGATGTCATCATCATAGCAAGTCAACTCCCATGAAAAACTGCTCATGCTTTCGTTGTAAGATACAGCTTCGAGTAATTTTTGTATAAGCGTGGTATGTTTTCTAAGAAATGGAAGGAAAGGCACATCTTCTCTGAGGGGCATATCTTGCGTTAATTTTAAATAAGGCATATATTGATTTTTTAATAGATCTAAATTTTCTACGTTGTCGATATGCTTTCGGGCGTTGTTGATATGCTTTAGGTTTCTGGTTTTTTTCACTAAATTCGGAGCTTTGTTTTTCATTAAATCCAGAGCGTTGTTTTTCATTCGTAATGTAAAATAATGCCAATGTTCTTTTTTGAGATCGAGAAGATTCACCAATAGATCGAACTTTTTGAAGTTGGCGGTGTCAGATAGTTTTTCAATTTCGTTTCTTGCTTCATTACAATAATAACCTGCCTCTGTTGAATTAAGAATCTTAGTAGCTGATAGGAAAATCGTTGGCCCTGATGTTTGAGTTATCGTTGCTAATAGCAAATAACCTCTTGCTTTTAACGCAGGATCAGTGATGATGGTTTGAATTAACTTTTTGAATAAGGCCATTTGCTTGGCGACTTGATCAACTAAAAGACGGATATCAGGATTTGTTTTTTGTTCTGCTAGAGACAATGTTTCGCATTGACGAAACATTATTTCTTTTTTGTGCGCCAAGCATGGCGCAATTCTAGGCGGTGAAAGTCCGCTGCACGCCGTGGAGATCGGAAGTGCGAGTCTAGGCAAGGGTGTCCATCGCGAGATGGAAT
>JAJPJH010000077.1 GCA_021324335.1 Gammaproteobacteria bacterium | reverse complement strand
CAAGCATTAGATTATCATTGGAATACAAAATGGAGTGATAATAATCGTATTCGTTTGATTGTATGCGGATCAGCTGCTTCCTGGATTATTAAAAACATAGTAAATAACACTGGCGGCCTTCATAATCGAATTACAGCACAATTACGATTAGACCCATTTTCATTAAATGAAACTAAGAATTATTTGAAATATCTGGGAATCAATTTGAATGATAAACAAATTTTAGTTTTATATATGGTAATGGGCGGTATACCACACTATTTAAAGCAAATAGAAAAAGGATTATCAGCTTCGCAGAATATTGATAAATTATGTTTTACAAAAAATGGGATATTATTTAATGAGTTTAATAATTTAATACCAGCTCTATTTAACGAATCAGAAATTTATAATGATCTAATAAGATTAATTGCAAAACAACGTTATGGAATAGAACGCAGTGATTTACTTAAAAAATCAAAATTTTCATCTGGCGGCCGCCTTGATCAACGTCTTTTAGAGCTTGAAGAAGCTGGGTTTATTACGAATTTTAAACCATATGGCCATGTAAAGCGTGGGCACTATTATCGTATTACTGACGAATATACTTTATTTTATTTAAATTGGATTGAACCTATTGAAAGTAGTATTCGCCATCAAAGTAAAACACGTGGCTATTGGGAAAAACAATCAAAGTCATCTAGTTGGAAGAGCTGGTCCGGTTATGCATTTGAAGCAATTTGCTACAAACATATAGAAGAGATAAGAGTAGGGCTTAACATTCCTGTTACCGCAAGTATTGGTACTTGGCGTTATTCGCCTAGAAAAGGAAGCGAAGAAAAAGGTGCTCAAATAGATTTACTTTTTGATCGAGATGATGGGGTGGTAACAGTATGTGAAATTAAATATTCAGATATGCCATTTGAAATTGATAAGCAATATGCTAATAATTTATTGAACAAAATTGATGTGTTTAAAAGACAAAGCAGGGTAGATAAACAAATTTTCATTTCTTTTATTACATCTAGCGGTATTAAACAAAATATGCACTCCACTAAGTTAATTTCAAATCAAGTTACTGCGAAAGATTTCTTCGATGATTAGTTATAACGGTGTTTAGATATGAAGGTCGGATTAATTACTAGATAATATGCCATTTAATGAGGTAATCGAACTGTATTATGAAAAAACATCCCACCGTGCGACAAGGTAATCTTTCCTCTACCCCCGTTATTTGCCTAATGGGCCCCACTGCCTCTGGCAAAACCCCCTTAGCAGTGGAACTGGTCCAGCGGTTTCCATGTGAAATTATTAGTGTCGATTCAGCTATGGTATATCGCGGTATGGATATTGGTACCGCTAAGCCGGGGGCGGAGATATTAGCTCAGGCACCGCATCGGTTGATTGATATCCTCGATCCTAACTTGCCTTATTCAGCAGGACAATTTCGCCTCGATGCGCTACGCGAAATTCAGGAAATCATCGCGAAAGGAAAAATTCCCTTATTAGTCGGCGGTACCATGCTATATTTCCGCGTTCTCATGCAAGGGTTAGCACCTTTGCCACCAGCTAATGCCGTCTTGCGGGCGCAGTTACAAATGCGAGCTGATGTAGAAGGTTGGCAGGCATTGCATGCGAATTTGGCGAAAGTCGATCCCATCGCAGCAAAGCGTATTCACCCACAGGATAGTCAGCGTATTCAGCGGGCGCTTGAGGTATATGAGCTAACGGGTAAAACAATTACGGCTTGGCAGGTGGAAGAGACGAGTCCTTTATCTCATTATCGCCTCTATTCGCTTGCCCTGATACCTTCTGATCGCGCTCGATTACATCAGCGTATTGCCTTGCGTTTTCGGCAAATGCTAGCGCAAGGGTTTGTCGCTGAGGTAGAAGATTTATATCATCGTGGAGATCTTTCTGCGGATTTACCTTCTATCCGGTCAGTTGGTTATCGGCAAGCATGGGCTTATCTTTCAGGTGAAATAAATGAGACGGAAATGCAAGAGCAAGCTATCGCGGCGACACGTCAACTTGCAAAACGACAATTAACTTGGCTGCGAAGTTGGCCGGAGGTAATTTTATTTGATAGTGAGGCGGATGATATAGTGGGGAAGGTGGCGAAGAGAATAGAACAAATTATTTATGAAAATTAATATCTGATTTGCGAGATGTCATGTAGCTTCATGGCAAACGATATGAGAAAAAATTATAAATAAATTTCCCTTTAAATTTTTAGGTTTACTTAATAGACACGATTTTTCCACCTGTTAACTGCAAAAGATCACTAGAGCGTAAAGAAAAAACTGCGTTAGGCGTTCCTGCTGCTGCCCATAATTTTTCAAGCTTCAGTAAATCTTCATCAATAAAAATGTGATTGATCGTTTGTTTATGCCCAATGGGTGGAACACCTCCAATCGCAAATCCGGTTATGTCGCGCGTAAAATCTGCATCGGCTTTCACTATTTTTTCACCCCTTAATTTTTCAATAATCTTTTCATTAACCCGATTGATACCGCTAGCTAAAACTAAAATGGGCTGATTCGTTTTTTCTGAACGAAATAATAAAGATTTAACAATTTGAGCTACCTCGCAGCCTAATGTTTCCGCTGCATCGTGCGCAGTCCGCGTGCTAGAGGATAATTCAACTACTTCACACGTTAGTCCTTTCTTCCTTAAAGCATCTTGGACTATTTCCGCATTTTTACTTAAAATTTCATTCATCATATTGGTTATGCCTCGTTTATCGCCATAGAGAAAATTTTTTAGTTAATTCGGTTACTTTATCCCAATCACCAAATAATACGATGCCATAATAAATAAGATTTTCATCTTTCACTTGTAATGTGCGTTCTATTTGTTCTTTATAAGAGCCGATAGTCATCGTATCAGTGAAATCCGTAAAAATAATATTATTGGCTATGGCTTCCTGGCGTAATTTTCTAATTTTATTTGAATTTTCCGACAAAATAATAAAAGGCATCTCGGAAATAAAAGGATGAGAACCGCCATCAGCATCTTTGTAATCCGTTAAACGAAGTTCTTCTTTGCCAATCACTGAGCCTAGCCCAATACACATGTGTGCTAGTGCGTTCATGACCTTACCTGTTTCTATGCTTTTATTAAGAACAGCAACTAACTTATTTTTAAATTTCTCGTTACTCATGGCAGCCCTCTGGATGGTTTGACTTCACAATTTGTGCGTTATAGCGCATAATAAGCTATACTATCATTGTGCGTTATAACGCACAAGTATTTTTGTGCGCCAAGCATGGCGCAATTCTAGGCGGTGAAAGTCCGCTGCACGCCGTGGAGATCGGAAGTGCGAGTCTAGGCAAGGGTGTCCATCGCGAGATGGAAT
>JAJPJH010000047.1 GCA_021324335.1 Gammaproteobacteria bacterium | reverse complement strand
TCATTCACTGGCGTAATGGAACGTACGAGTAAAATATCAGCTTCTTTCACATCCGCAGGCGAAATTAAACGACCAGGTTTTAATATTAACTCACCAGTAGCGCTAAAATAGTCCTTGATATAAGGGATGTGATCGTCCGCAACAATTTTCATTGTAAATAACTTAATAAAATGCCAACAAAAATAATGAGTCCTACCCAATTATTATTTAAAAATGCTCGAAAACATTTTTGCTCGTTCCGATCTTTAATCAGCCACTGCTGATAAACAAATAATAACGAAGCAGGGACGAGACACAGGTAATAAATGGAATTCAGCTCAAACATCAATCCAACAATCACAAGCAATATAATAAATAAAACTTGCATGAGGCCAATGACAAATTTATCCATCTGGTCAAATAAAATAGCAGTCGATTTAACCCCAATTTTCCGATCATCTTCCCTATCCGCCATGGCATACATCGTGTCATAAATGACAGGCCAAATCACACTCGTTATAAAGAGAAACCAAGCTGAGACACCAATTGCCCCTGTTTCAGCAGCAAATGCCATTGGCACGCCCCAGCTAAATGCTGCGCCTAAGCCGACCTGGGGTAAATGGGTAAAACGTTTCATCAAGGGATAAATAAAAATTAATGCGACGGCGACAAAGGCCAGCATAATAGTTAAAGCATTGCAAACCAGCACTAAGAGAAAAGCGACTGCACTTAAGCCAGCCACTAACATCATGGCTTCTTTTAAGGATACCTTTCGCGCTGCTAATGGTCGATTACGGGTACGGCGTACATGGCCATCGACATGACGATCAGCAATATCATTTAGCACACAACCCGCTGAACGCATCAACACCACTCCCACCACAAAAACCAGCAAAATTTTGGTATTAGGATGCCCCCCGCTTGCGAGCCATAAAGCCCACAATGTTGGCCAAAGCAAAAGCAGCATACCGATGGGTTTATGTAACCGCATCAGTAAAGCATATTGTTTTAAGCGTTCATATATCAGCATGGTCGGTGATTATAGCGTAGCGCAACGGACAAAAATACGTCTCGGCTGAATGTTTAGAAAATTATAAAATCCATGTAAACTCTAAACCCTATGACTTTATATTCAGCCACCATTACCCTCATTTTGATCATGGACCCGTTAGGCAACATTCCCCTGTTCCTATCGGTGCTAAATCATGTCACGCCTAAACGGCGTAAGCATATTATTTTACGAGAAACTTTTATTGCCTTTGTGTTATTGACGCTTTTTCTCTTTTTCGGCAAATACATCCTAGAAGGCATGCATATTTCTCAACCCGCTCTTCAAATCGCCGGCGGCATCATCTTATTTTTAATCGCTATCCGCATGATTTTTCCTCATGAAAGCCTGGAAGATCGCGGGAAGCAAAAAGAAGAACCTTTTATTGTGCCGCTTGCCGTCCCCCTCATTGCCGGGCCCTCCACCATGACGATGGTGATGTTACTAGCGAATCAAGCACCTAATGATATGCTCCGATGGTTTATCGCCCTCTTTATAGCGTGGCTTATTTCCACCATCATTCTCCTCTTCGCGGATGTCTTACGGAAAATTCTGGGCCAACGCGGATTGATTGCCATTGAACGCCTCATGGGAATGATCTTAACCACCATGGCTGTACAAATGTTTCTCTCCGGCTTCGAAACCTTTCTACACGTCTGAGGAAGCCAACCACTGTGCCGCTTCTTTGGCGTAATAGGTAATAATCATATCGGCACCGGCCCGCCGAATGGCGGTCAATATTTCTATCACCCCGTGACGCTCATCTAACCAACCCTTCTCTGCTGCAGCTTTCAACATCGCAAACTCACCGCTAGTGTGATAAGCCGCTAAGGGCAATCCTGGATAAGCCTGCTTAACGCGGCAGATAACATCTAAATAAGTATGCGCTGGCTTTACCATCAACATATCCGCTCCTTCAGCGATATCCAGTGCGCATTCGCGAATAGCCTCTTCCACATTCGCACTATTCATCTGATAAGTCCGGCGATCACCAAACTTCGGGGCCCCTTCCGCTGCTTGGCGAAACGGCCCATACATCGCGGAAGCATATTTGACGGCATAGCTTAAAATAGGCAAGTTTTGGAAGCCTGCCTCATCCAAAGCTTGTCGAATGGCCTGCACCATGCCATCCATATTACCGCTAGGTGCAATCACATCTGTTCCTGCACGCGCGTGGCTCACTGCCTGCTTGGCTAATAATGCTAAAGTCTGATCATTATCCACATTCCCCCGAGAATCATGCGAGGCCACGACACCGCAATGACCATGGTCGGTATATTCACAAAAACAAACATCCGATATAACAATCAGTGAAGGAGCTGCTTCTTTAATGACAGGGATAGCAGTTTGAATAATGCCGCTATCAGAATAAGCATCTTTACCGAAAGGGTCTTTTTGGGCTGGGATACCAAATAATATCACACTGCGAATGCCTAAACGAGAAAGGGTGTGGATTTCATCTGCTAACCTATCGACACTCCATTGAAAATGGCCGGGCATAGAAGCAATAGGCTGTTTTATCCCGCTGCCATGGCGGATAAATAATGGCAAAATAAGTTGACTCGCATTGAGATGCGTTTCCCGCACCAACTCTCTGAGATTGGCATTCTGGCGTAGCCTTCTTAAACGGGTAGCAGGGAAAGAGCCTTCTCGCATTTTCTTCTCCTCAAGTTTGCGTTGATTATATACTAAGCCGATGACAAAAAAACGCATTGCTATCACGATTACCGACCCTAACAAGCAAGCCACTGGCGAAGCACTAGCCTATAAACTTAACCTCGACATCGTACCTGCTGGCATACAGGATAGCAGTCGTTACGAGTATCTACTGGTCTTTACCCCTGATTATGTAGGCTTACTCAAAACCAGTGATAAAAAATTCGCCCCTTTTTATATCAATTTCTTATCTGGCAAGCTGCAATATCGCCTTAGCCATGCTGGGTTACGTAGTGAATTGCTGGCGCGTGCCCTAGGCGCTCATCCACGCAATAATCCCGTGATTGTGGATGCCACTGCCGGATTAGGCCGTGATAGCTTCCTCTTAGCTAGTTTAGGTTTCCGTGTCACTATGCTAGAACGGTCGCCTATTTTATATGCGTTACTTCAAGATGCCCTTACTCGTGCCCAGACAGACTCCCGCACTACGCCTATCATTGAAAGATTAAAATTGCTTGAAACAGATGCCATTTCCTGGCTAAAAGCTTGTAAAAGCAGCGATCGACCTGATATCGTCTATCTTGACCCTATGTTCCCAGAACGGCAAAAATCTGCTTCCGTCAAAAAAGAAATGGTCTTATTACAAGATCTTCTCGGTAAAGATGAAGACAGCGCTGCCTTACTCCAAGTGGCCTTAACTTGTGCAACTAAACGAGTTGTGGTAAAAAGGCCTCGATTAGCTGCAATGATTGCACAACAAGTAGCCACTTTTTCAATCACCGGCAAAAATAGCCGATTTGACATTTACTTGGTATAACTTATGGAAACCCTACAACATTTACTGCAATACCTTTTACACATTGATCAATATCTTATTAATTTCGTCTCTACCTATGGGGTCTGGACGTATGCAGCATTATTTTTGATTATTTTTTGTGAAACAGGTCTAGTTATTACTCCTTTCCTCCCTGGTGATTCTTTGCTTTTCGCCGCAGGGAGCTTAGCAGCCAATGACAGCCATGCCTTGAGCATTCAATGGCTCTTTCTGCTATTGACCCTCGCCTCCATTCTTGGCAATAAAATAAACTATTTTGTCGGCCGAGCCATTGGCCCCCGCATATTTTCTACCCAACGCGCGTGGCTAAATAAAAAATACTTGGAAGAGGCCCATCAATTTTACGAGAAACATGGTGGAATGACGATTATTTTTGCACGTTACCTACCTATTCTCCGCACATTCGCGCCATTTGTTGCAGGTGTAGGGTATATGCATGTACGCCAATTTTCTTTCTTTAATATCATCAGTGCCGTGCTTTGGATAGGCACCCTTTTAGGAGCAGGATATTTTTTTGGCACACTACCATTTATTAAGCAAAATTTTTCCATCGTCGTGTATAGCATCATCGGCATCTCTTTATTACCGCCCGTATTAGCTTTTCTTTATCGGAAATTTTTCCCCTCTGCCGCCTCAAAACTGCCTACAACCAGAGAGGATCATCCTTAAACTAGCGGGAAATTGCTGGGAATATCGGGCATCTTGCGGGCATCTAGACAAACCTGATTTCATCATGCACAATGCACCTTAGACAATGTACCTAAAAACAGAGGAGTCTACTGTTACCTATGGACATGCGCAAGATTAGAAAACTGATTGAGCTTATCCAAAGTACGGGTGTCGCTGAAATCGAGATCCGAGAAGGCGAAGAATCCGTTCGTATTACACGGGAAATTAGCCCTAAAATAGCAGCACCCATGATGATGGCACCCCCTCTCATGCCTGCTATGCAGCAAGCTACTCCAGAAAACAAGCCTGAAACTGCTAGCAAACCAGAAGCTGCTGCTACAGCCGATAAACATACTGTCAAAGCCCCGATGGTCGGCACCGTCTATTTATCACCCACACCTGGTGCAAAACCTTTTGTGGAAATAGGTCAAACAGTGAAAGCCGGTGATGTGATTTGCTTGATTGAAGCCATGAAAATGTTCAATCAAATTGAAGCAGACAAATCGGGGATTGTTACCGCTAGATTAGTGGATAATGGTACCCCTGTTGAATTCAATCAACCTCTGTTTGTTATAGAAGAATAGCCAACCATGTTAGATAAAATTCTCATAGCCAATCGTGGCGAAATCGCGTTACGTATTTTACGTGCCTGCAAGGAATTGGGAATCCGAACGGTGGCGGCCCATTCTACCGTTGATCGTGATCTGCTTCATGTTCGGTTAGCAGATGAATCTGTTTGCATTGGCCCACATCCTGCAGCGCAAAGCTACCTCAATATCCCAGCCATCATTA
This sequence comes from Gammaproteobacteria bacterium, assembly GCA_021324335.1. GTDB lineage: Bacteria > Pseudomonadota > Gammaproteobacteria > DSM-16500 > DSM-16500 > Aquicella. The sequence goes on along the minus strand of JAJPJH010000047.1, from coordinate 9,179 downwards.
GCGCAGCCGAAATTACCGATGCTGTAGCAATTCATCCCGGTTATGGATTTTTGTCTGAAAATGCTGATTTCGCTGAACAAGTAGAAAAAAGTGGCTTTACCTTTATCGGTCCTCATCCCGATACGATTCGTCAAATGGGCGATAAAGTCGCTGCAATTAAATTCATGAAAAAAATCGGCATCCCTTGCGTTCCAGGCTCTAATGAACCAATTGGTGATGATGATCCTGAAACCATTAAGCTTGCTCGGGGTATCGGCTACCCTGTCATCATCAAAGCAGCCGGGGGCGGTGGTGGTCGTGGTATGCGCGTCGTCCATACTGAATCACATCTTTTAAATGCGATTGCTTTAACACGCAGTGAAGCTAAAGCGGCTTTTAATAATGATAAAGTTTACATTGAAAAATACTTACAAAATCCTCGCCATATTGAAATCCAAGTCTTAGGTGATGGTTTTGGAAATGCTATTTATCTAGGCGAACGTGATTGCTCTATTCAGCGACGTCACCAAAAAATTATTGAAGAAGCACCCGCCCCGGGTATCACCCAGAAACAGCGAGAAGAAATCGGTGAACTCTGTGCACAAGCTTGCCGAGATATGAAATACCGCGGCGCTGGCACCATGGAATTTCTCTACGAAGAGGGCAAGTTTTACTTCATTGAAATGAATACCCGTATTCAAGTAGAACACCCCGTGACGGAAATGATTACGGGCGTAGACTTAGTGAAAGAACAGCTCCGTATCGCTGCTGGTCAGAAACTGTCTCTCAGCCAAAAAGACATTGTCATTCGTGGCCATGCTATCGAATGTCGTGTCAATGCTGAAGACCCACGCACGTTTGCTCCTTCCCCAGGCACCATCAATTATTTCCACGCGCCAGGCGGCCCAGGGATACGAGTGGATTCCCATATTTATGGTAGTTATAAAGTACCGCCTTATTATGATTCTTTAATTGCTAAAATCATTGCCCACGGTGAAAACCGAGAAATGGCCTTGGCTCGTATGCGCCAAGCGCTGGATGAAACGGTTATTGAAGGTATTAGGACGAATATTCCGTTGCATCAGGATATTTTACGAGGCAATTCTTTCCAGAAAGGGTTGGTAAATATCCATTACTTAGAAAAATGGATGAATGTCTAAACCTCGAGCACTGTCATCCCCCTACAGGGGAGAAGGAGGAGAGCACCTGACAGTTCTTATGGCCAAAAATTATTGCTCTAACAAAGAACAATGGCTACAATACCTGTTGCATCGTGAACAATCCCGGCAAACCGAGGACCATTTATGGCAATTAATATGTTAGAAAAAAATCAATCTTCATTTGAATTAACACAAAAAAATCAGCCTTTGCACGACAGCGTGCGGCAGTCTCTTGAGAACTATCTGCATCACCTGAAAGGGCAAATGCCTAGCAATTTGTATGATCTGATCCTGGCAGAAGTGGAAGTTCCGCTGTTGGAATGTGTCATGGAATACACCAAAAATAATCAGTCCCGCGCGGCGATTATTCTTGGTCTAAGCCGTGGTACATTGAGAAAGAAACTGAAGCAGTATGGGATGTTAGAGTAGTTAGCTTTCCCCTCCCCTTAACCCTCTCCCGCTTGCGGGAGAGGGAATATCTTTGGTTCGTTTGACTCATCTGCTTCTGGGCTTTTATTGGTTTGTGTATACTATGGCGAAGAAGAAACATAAATAAAAGGGAACAGACGAATGATCGCGACGCACAATCAGCAAGCGGCAACTGATGACCCTCTCCTTAGTATCGCCCTGGATTTCCCCCCGACGCTTCAGCAAGAAACTGATGCAAGCACACAGAAAGTACGCTTGCTACCTGGCCGCATTGTTACTCATAACACAAAAGCCGGCCTCAACCCCATTGTAGATGCCGCAGGTTATCTCTTTTCCTTGCTCGGGAAATTAAAATATCTCAAATCCTACCGGCAACTTAACAAACTTCAAAAAGAATTAATCCAAGAAATCACCGCCTTTCATGAAGTGATTAGTCACCAAAATTACCCGGCAGAATATGTAATGGTTTGTCGTTATGCTCTTTGCGCCACTTTCGATGATATTCTCGCCAACACCTCCTGGGGTGCGCAAGGCCAATGGGATCATTTATCTTTACTCGCTTTCTTCAATCAAGACACCCAGCATCAAGATAAATTTTTCACCATCCTGGAACGCGCCATCAAAGAACCTGCAACTTATATTGATCTGATGGAATTCCTCTATATTTGTCTCAGCCTCGGCTATAAAGGCCAATATCGGGCAACAGAATATAGTCAATATCAGCTTGAGCAGATTACCAACCAGTTATACAAACATATTCGCGCCTACCGCGGTGATTTCAGCAAAGCATTATCACCTGAAGCGCCAAAGGCCCCGCGGTTTAAAAGTAAGTCCTCTTTGCAGTATAAAACCTCTTTACTCTTTATCTTTTTTGTCACACTCTGCATGATCATGGGTATCTTTATTAGCTTAGGCTACTTAATGGATGTGATCTCGAATGAAGCTTATCAACACATTGCGCAAATTGAACACACAGTTTCTCACGAAGCTGAAAAATCCTAATTTTAATCATCCTACCCTTATCCCTATTGCTAGCTTACTGATTGTCTCTGGGCTCATTTGGGTGGGTAGCCCTTATATTACCTGGGGAGATTATGCTCCTTTAACTCATGCAAATAAGCGGATGTATGTAATTTTATTCATTGTATTAGCATGGTTACTTAAATTTCTTATCATCGATCTGGAAGCACCTAATCCTTTCCAATATAAAGATAGCCAAACACGCAAACTGCTGCAGAACTTACAAACCCGCTTTTTAGGAGCACTACAATTTTTAAAAAAAACATCTATTGTCAGACAGGGAAAATCAGTTTTTTTGGATGAACTGCCCTGGTATTTATTAGTCGGGCCTTCTGATGCGGGTAAGACCGCCTTATTAGCGAATTCCAATATAAATTTCATCTTACAACGACGCTTTCCCAATTTAGATGAGCAAAATGAAGTCGACACTGCAACAAAAGACCCTCGCCTTTCTAAGCATTGTGATTGGTGGATTACGCGCGATGCCAGTATTATTGATGTGCCCAGTCACTATCTCGCTATTCAATCATCAATCAAAGCCCGCCGTAAAAAATTAGCAGCTTATGCAGTACTGTGGCAATTTTTTCTGCACTTGATTAAAAAATATCGCGGCAAGCAAGGTATTGATGGAATTATTGTTGCTCTTCCGTTGCCTGAAATCATACAGCAAAATGATCCGAAGCAATATCACATGCTGCTGCGTCAGTTATGCCAGCGCTTCTATGAACTGAAAAAAATTTTTCCCCAACCTCTTCCTTGCCAATTAGTTATTACAAAATGCGATTTATTACCTGGTTTTGCCGAATTTTTTGCTGAAGCGGGAAATGATGAAATTGCTCAAGCATGGGGTATTACCTTAACGCAAGCAAAACAGGAAAAATTAGCAGACCTCTTTATTCAACGCTTTGATATGCTTATTAAACGTTTAAATGAACAATTACTTTGGCGTTTGCATCAAGAACGCAATCCCATCGCTCGACCAGCAATTAAAGATTTTCCCCTCCAAATTGAACGTATTAAAGAATTAGCTGTAGAATTTATTAAGAAACTTTCTTCAAATCATTTTACACTTTCGCTACAAGGTGTTTATTTAACCAGCGCCTTACAAGAGCAAGCTACTTCCGAATCAACCGTATTAGATCAAGCTATCAACACCACGACAGCTGTACAAATTTTTCAAGATCCGGCTGCAAAATCACGTGCCTATTTCATTAAAAAGTTTATCACTCACCACCTTCCTACCTCTCCTACCCCTTCTCCATTCTTAGCATTACATGCTTGGCGAAGTGGGTTAGCTTGGTCAATTTCAGCAGCCTTAATTGGTGTGACTGCTATTATATTAGGTAAAGATTTTGAGCATGGAGTGAAATATACTTATTCAGTACAGAATAAAATTTCCGATTATCAATTAGCAGTACAACAAATACAAACTCCCGATGAGCGACTCATCAATACCTTAACATTATTAGATTCCTTGCGAAAATCAGCAAAAAATACCACCTTTAAGCTGGATCTATCTTATCTCACTTCATTTTATTCTTATAAGTCTTATCAAAAAGCAAACTTAGCGTATCAGCAAAGTTTGCAATCTATTCTCATGCCAGAAATCAGAAATTATTTTCAAGATTATTTAAAAGACCCTGTTAACAAAAATGCGGATACGGTTTATGCTGTTCTAAAAGCTTACCTCATGCTCGGTCAAACCGAACATTTTCAACCTGAATTTATTACTACCACCTTACAACAAATTGCACCAAAATCCATGGGATCAGATGACAATCATCGCTTAGCAGAGCATGCCATGCGTGCACTGACCTCCCCTACTTGGCGACCGATAGCACTTGATTTGAATGCGATTGAACAAACACGGAAATTTTTAACATCGTTGTACAGTTTAAAATTGGGTTATATTATTTTAAAAAATATAAATAATAACGATATTGAAACCCATATTGAATTAGGCATCACCAATCATGGCACATCCATTTTTGTGACCCCACAAGTAGCCAGTGAAATCCCAACGATGTTTACAGGAGTTTCCTTCCCCAATATTTTCAATCAAGAAATACGACTCGCTGCCGAAGAAACGGTGAGTGGTAATTGGGTATTGGGGAGTAACTCAGACGCAGCTAAATACTCTGATGTAGCCGCAAGTTTAACCGAGCAGTTGCGGAATGTTTATGTCAATAATTATGTCGATATTTGGGAGAGCCTACTGGCTAATATTAATTTAGCAAGTCCTGCTACCTTAGCCCAAGCAGATTCCATAATTATGGAACTCATTAGTGATCACTCTGCGTTGGTACAATTACTACAAGCCCTGCATGCGAATACTTATTTCGACCCTATTACGGCGGCTAGCCCCAAATTACAAAGTTTGAATTTATTATTAGATAAGAGTAATCAATCAGCTAATCTTCTTTATCAAATTTTCGCTGCCTTACAAGGATTGCACCAATATATCCAGACAGTTATCACTGCACAAAATGAGAAAAAAGCTGCCTTTGATATTATTGCGGATCATATTAAAAATCCCGGACAAGAAGATGCTATCGTCCAAGTATTATCTATTTCCGCGAGAAGTCCAGAGCCGATTAAAAATTGGCTAGAAAAACTTGCGAATGACACGTGGCATTTATTAATGAAAGATGCAAGCCATTATCTAGATATCTCCTGGCAAGAAAATGTCATACATGCTTATCAAAACGATATTGCTGATCGTTACCCGTTTAGTAATGAGAAAAAGCAAGAAGTAGATTTAGAGAAATTCACTCAATTTTTTGGTAACCCGGGGATTGTTTTAAATTTCTATAATCAGTATTTACAACCTTTGGTCGATACGTCACAGCCTAATTGGCAATGGAAGAGTAATGATCGTGTCAAATTACCGCTTTCAGATAAAACCTTACAGCAAATTCAGCAAGCTATCCAAATTCATCATGCTTTCTTCCCGAATGATGATAATAAACTATTTGTGCAATTTGCCTTACAGCCTTATCAAATTGACAAGAATATTAAAACTGTTAAGTTAAATATCAATGACAAGCAAATTCTCGATGACAGAATGGGGGCTAAAATGCCGCATGTGATTGCTTGGCCAAGCAATCCACAAATTAAAATGACCTCTGTCCAATTAACATTAGCCAATCAAAAAACAATTAGTCATGATTTTCCAGGGGCGTGGGGATGGTTTGCCTTGGTGAATCAATCGCTCGAAAATATGGTTTCACACAAGGAAATGGTGTTAAACTTGGCTTCCAATGATCAACCGGTTAAATATTTATTATTTACTGATAGAAAATTAAATCCTTTTTTATCCTTAGATTTAAGTCACTTCCAATTACCGGCGCAATTGACGGATAATGGATAAACTCAGATGGAGAAATACCCATGTTAAAAACACAAAAAATAGAATACCACGATGGTGATGTCCTATTAGAAGGCTTTTATGCATATGATGATGCCAGCAAAGACAAAAAACCTGGGATATTAGTTGCTCATGATTGGTCAGGGAAAAATACATTTGCTTGTCGCAAAGCAGAAAAGTTAGCTGAATTGGGATATGTGGGTTTTGCATTAGACATGTATGGTAAAGGCAAGACAGGCAATACTAAAGAAGAGAAAATAGCTCTGATGCAGCCGCTGATATCAGACCGTGTGAAATTACAAAAAAGAATTTTAGCCGCATTTGAAACAGTGAAAAAATTAGAGCCCGTGGATAGCCAACGCATTGGGGCAATTGGTTTTTGCTTTGGCGGATTATGCGTGCTTGATCTTGCAAGAAGTGGTGCTGAGGTAAAAGGTATCGTCAGTTTTCATGGCTTATTGCATGCACCTGAGGGAATAGCAACCCATCCTATCAAAGCAAGCATTTTAGCATTACATGGTTTTGATGACCCGATGGTAACAACTGAGCAGGTCATGGCATTTGGCAACGAAATGACACATGCGAAAGTGGATTGGCAGTTAACCATGTATGGCCAGGCGATGCATGCCTTTACGAATCCCGAAGCACATGACCCAGGGTTTGGGACGGTTTATAATAAAAGAGCAGATGATCGATCTTGGATTGCGATGAAGGAATTTTTTAAAGAAGTATTATAATTTACTGGCTATGAATAATTGCATATTTTGTTCGATTATTGCAGGAAAGGAAAAAGGGTATGTGGTCTTTGAGGATACAGATTTCCTGGTTTTTTTAGACCTATACCCTTTATTACTTGGTCACTGCCTTTTAATTCCTAAGCTGCATTTTGCTACAGTGCAAGACTTACCCGAAAATTTAATGGCTTCTTGTTTTTCGCTTATTCAAAAAATAAGTTTTGCAGTGGAAAAAGGGATGGAGGCAGAAGGAAGTTTTATTGCAGTCAATAATAAAGTTAGTCAATCAGTTCCGCATTTACATGTGCATATTGTACCGCGGCGTAAAAGAGATGGGTTGAAAGGATTTTTTTGGCCGCGGGCGAAATATAGTGATGAGCAGCAGATGAGGGAAGTGGCAGAGAGGATTAGAAAGTATATATTAGGTTGATATTTTTTACTTATTTAGCTACTCTTCTAGCCGTTTTCAGCTTTGATCTGGACCTATTGATAGGAAGAATAGGAATGACTGCTACTATAAGTAAGAAAAAAAAGATATATCTATTAGCATTAGGTGGCACTATTTCTTGTGTCCCTAAAGAAAATGATGTTGAATTTTATAATCGCCCAACAATTGATATCAATCATCATTTAGGCCATCTTCCGTTATGTGATGACTCCCTAGAGATAATTGCAGAGCAATATTCCCAGCAAATTAGTCATGAAATAAGGGAAGATGATTTAATTCATACTTTAAAGAAAGTACAAATGACTATTGATAGTAAGGAATATGATGGAATCGTCATTGTTCAAGGAACAAATGCTATTGAAGAAGCTTCCTACCTTACAAATATTGTCATTAAAAACGAAATTCCTATTATTTATACGGGTTCATTAAAACCTGCAAACTCCTTGGGGTTTGATGGGATGAGAAACTTATTTAACGCCATTAATTTAGCATCTTCTTTGGAAGCTAAGAAACGTGGGGTACTCCTTACTTTTAATGATTGTATCTATTCTGCGCGGGATGTGATAAAAGTCAACCCATCGTCCTTGGATGCATTCTCTGGTAACGAATTCTCCCTACTAGGTTACTTAAAAGGGAGCCAACCCTATTTCCGGATGATGAACTCTTATAAGCATACTTATTTAAGTGATTTTGACATTCGTAATATTAATAAATTACCAGAAGTATGTATCGTGTATGGCCATCTCGGAATGCAACCTATGTTTATTGAAACCGCAATTGATAACGGAGTTAAAGGAATCATTAGCGCTGGAATGGGTACTGGCTATCAATCTAAAATTATTCACGAGGCTTTAGCTCGTGCAACCTCCAAAGGAATTGTTGTCGTTCGCTGCTCCCGTACCGGGCAAGGCATCGTTGGTCGCGATCCCACTATTGATGATAAATTTGGGTTTATAGCTGGCGGTACATTGAGCCCACAAAAGGCCAGAATTCTATTAGCTGTTGCACTAACCAATACTAGTAATCAGAATAAGATCCAGCAATATTTTTTTGAGTATTAAATAGGCATTACCTATGAATAAAAAAGTAAAATGGAAGTTACCTGGATTTTTAAAAAATTATAGTGAGTTTCTTCAAACTTCAAAGTATAGATGCAAAATAATCGGCATTGAAAAAAGCAAAGAGGGTAAAAACGTATTATTGGTTACAATCAGCTCAATTAAATCCCATTTACCAATTAAATATTTACCAGAAGAACTAGTTTTTCAGAATGAAATGCTAAGAGAGTTTTCTCAAGAAGACGTCAGAGCAATAACATTTTGTGCAATTCAAAATATAGAAAAATACTCCGGTAATGCCAAAAAGAAAATCCTAATTAAGAATCAAGAATTCAATAGTGAACAAACAATATATATATTACAATTTGATGATAACAATTATGAAATTAGGAAAACAGCACGAGAAATTTATGCTGATACAGAATTACTAAGCTGCTTTGAGTTAAAAGATGTAATTAATATCGTCTCAACAGCTGTTCAAGAACAGCTAATTGAAGATTTAGGAAACTAGATATGCAAGTACAAAGGGAATTAGATAATAATTTTGTTAAAAATTTTGCAGAAGATGACTGTAAAAATTTCAGGTACATGAGAATTGTTGCGCTAATTTACTTAACTCTTCTTCTCGCTTCAACGATCATGGCATATAGAATTGTATTAATCGGCTCTATTTCAACACCCGGTTCAACATTGATTTATACCTTTTCATTTTTTTGGAGTAATATTTTTACGGAAGTATATGGACCAAATTTCTCAAAAAAATTAATTTGGGAATCTTTAGTCTGTCAGTTCTTTTTTGGGCTATTAATAACGGTGGTCAATATTCTCCCTTCTCCCTTCTATTGGAACAATAAATCTGCCTACGATATAGTTGTTGGGTAAACGTTCGGTCAAATACATCTTTTTAAATTGCTGGAGATGTATCAAGCTTTTGCTTTCTAAAGATGAAAAGGAGCAAGCTGATGAACAATAAACCGAATCAAG
>JAJPJH010000090.1 GCA_021324335.1 Gammaproteobacteria bacterium | reverse complement strand
GAACAACAAGCGATGTTGTTGAAACGTTAACTTAAACCGCCGTATGCGACACCGCACGTACGGTGGTGTGAGAGGACGGCGGCGTGAGCCGCCTCCTACTCGCTAAGCTTGCAATTTCTTCTTCAATATCTCATTCAACTGCTGCGGATTAACTTTACCCCCAGACAACTTCATTGCCTGTCCAACAAAATAGCCAAACAATTTATCTTTCCCACTACGATAGTCCGCCACTTGCTGCGGATTCGCTGCAATAATCTCATCAATTAACTTCTCAATCGCCCCTCTATCCGTCACTTGCTTCAACCCGCGTTTTTCGATGATATCGTCTACTTCTCCTTCACGATTCCACAATGCTTCAAAGATGGTCTTCGCAATCTTGCCTGAAATGGTATTGTCCGCAATACGTGATACTAATTTCCCTAATTGCGCAGATGAAATAGGGCTTTCTTCAATTTCTAATCCTGCTTTATTCAATGCTCCCAACAATTCACTAATCACCCAATTCGCAGCCACTTTAGGCTGATCACCTGATTCTTTAACTACACTTTCATAATAATTTGCCATCGCTTTACTGCTAATTAAAATACTCGCATCATAAGCACTTAAATGATATTGCTCCATGAAACGAGATAATTTTTGCTGTGGCAATTCGGGTAAAATCTTTTTAACTTGCTCGATGATTTCATCGCTAATCACTAATGGCAATAAATCAGGATCCGGAAAGTAGCGATAATCATTCGCTTCTTCTTTACTGCGCATAGAACGCGTTTCATTTTTATTTGGATCATAAAGCCGCGTTTCTTGCACAATTTTGCCACCGCTTTCGATGACATTAATTTGACGTTCTACTTCATAGTTAATCGCACGTTCAACAAAACGGAAAGAGTTAATATTTTTTAACTCTGTACGCGTGCCAAATTTACTTTCCCCTTTAGGACGCACTGACACATTCGCATCACAACGGAAAGAACCTTCCTGCATATTGCCATCGCAAATTTCTAAATAACGCACCAGCGTGTGAATTGCTTTTAAATAAGCAACTGCTTCTTTAGCAGAACGCATATCCGGTTCAGAGACAATTTCTAATAGCGGCGTGCCAGCACGATTTAAATCGATACCACTTAAACCATGAAAATCTTCATGCAAGGATTTACCAGCATCTTCTTCTAAATGGGCACGCGTAATATGGATGCGTTTGGTGGTGCCTTCATCTAATTGAATGTCAATGTAACCCTTCTTGACGACAGGTAATTCATATTGACTAATTTGATAGCCTTTCGGTAAATCAGGATAAAAATAATTTTTACGTGCAAAAACAGATTTGCGAGCAACTTCTGCATTGGCGCCCAAGGCAAATTTAATCGCCATGATTACCGCTTCTTGATTGAGTACAGGCAATACGCCGGGTAACCCTAAATCAATGCCGCACGCTTGGGTATTAGGCTCTGCGCCAAATTGCGTCGAGGCGCCTGAAAAAATTTTACTTTTAGTTGATAATTGCGCGTGGATTTCTAACCCAATAACTGTTTCCCATTCCATCTTAAAAAGCCTCCGGCATGTGTTTGTGCCAATCGGTGACAGTTTGATACCGATGGGCAATATTAAGTAGTTTTGCTTCACCAAATAAATTACCGATTAATTGCATACCAACCGGCAGCTTGTTCACAAATCCTGCTGGAATAGAAATACCCGGGAGACCTGCTAACGGAGCAGCAATGGTGTAAAGATCGGAGAGATACATGCTGATGGGATCACTCGTTTTTTCGCCAATTTTAAAGGCGGGTGTTGGTGTAGTGGGAGATAAAATTACATCCACTTTTTTGAAAGCTTCAGTGAAATCGTCGCGAATTAAACGACGGACTTTCTGTGCTTTCAGGTAATAAGCATCGTAATAACCAGCGGATAAAACGTATGTACCGATCATGATACGGCGTTTTACTTCACTACCAAAACCTTCGCTGCGGCTACGCTTGTACAGATCTTCCAGATCAACTGGATCCTTGCAACGATAACCATAACGAACGCCATCATAACGAGCTAGATTGGAGGAACATTCAGCTGGAGCGATGACATAGTAAACTGGGACAGAGAGAGCCGTGTTAGGTAAGCTGATTTCTTGAATCACTGCACCTAGTTTTTCATATTCTTTTACCGCTGTTTCAATCACTTTAGCTACATCATTATTTAATCCTTCGCTGAAGTATTCTTTCGGTAAACCAATGCGTATACCTTTAATAGAATCATTTAAGGTTGCTGTGTAATCGGGTACAGGTTGATCGACGCTGGTTGAATCTTTCGGATCAAAGCCAGCCATTGCGTTTAACAACATCGCCACATCTTCTGCGGTTTTTGCCAATGGGCCACCTTGGTCTAAGCTGGAAGCAAAAGCGATCATACCGTAGCGGGAGACGCGGCCATAGGTGGGTTTTAAGCCGCTAATATTGCATAAACCAGCAGGCTGCCGGATTGAGCCGCCGGTATCTGTACCGGTCGCACCGGGTACTAAGGCTGCTGCTACAGCAGCGGCAGAACCGCCTGAGGAACCACCGGGGACATAGTCTACATTCCATGGATTTTTAACCGTACCGTAATAACTTGTTTCATTGGACGAACCCATTGCAAATTCATCCATATTGGTTTTGCCTACCATTACTGTGCCAGCTTTTTTCATCGCTGTCACAACAGTTGCGTCATACGGTGCAATAAAGTTGTCCAACATTCTGGAACCGCAGGTGGTTTTAATTCCATCCGTACAGAAAATATCCTTATGCGCGATAGGAATCCCTGCCAGTGGTCCGCCTTGGCCTTGTGCTAATTTTTGATCAGCTGCTTTTGCGGCTTGCAAGGCGGCATCTTCCGTAATAGTAATAAAGCTATTTAATTTTTCGTCGAAACGTTTAATCCGCTCAAGAAAATGCTGAGTCAATTCGACGCTGGAAATTTTTTTAGCATGTAAGTCTTGAGATAATTCAGCAATAGTCTTATGGTGCATGTCGTTATGCCTCTTCAATCACTTTCGGTACCAGATACAATCCTGCTTCTACCTGCGGCGCGATAGATTGATATTTATCGCGTAAATTTGGCTCAGTGACTTCATCAGTGCGAAGACGCTGGGAAATATCTAATGGGTGAGCAAGCGGTTCGACTTGAGAGGTATCAATTTGATTCATTTGTGCAATAAAGTCCAGAATGCGTGATAACTGCGGGGTATAAAGGGCCATATCATTTTCGGATAAATTTAAACGAGCCAGATGGCCGATTTTTTTTACCTGTTCCGGGGTAAGCGACATGTTAGGAACTCCTGTCTGGTGCTGGAAAATAGGCGGCGATTATAATGCATGTCCGTAAAGAAGAGAAGATAAGCGCTTATGTCTGTAGCATTTACGTGATTTCTGCGTAAGCGGGAATCTCTTTCTGAGTATATTTTCATTGCTGTTTCGGATTTAAATTGATTAGAATGAATGCCAAGTTCACTCTGAAAACCTTTTCAAGAAGGAAATTGCACTGCCATGGCTACTATGCTAAAGAAATTACGTGGTTATTTTTCGAACGATTTATCCATCGACCTAGGAACCGCCAATACGCTGATTTATGTGCGCAGTAAAGGAATCGTTTTAAATGAACCTTCTGTAGTCGCTATTCGTCAAGCTTCCGAAGCCTCTAGCCAAAAGCTGGTAGTTGCTGTTGGCAGTGAGGCGAAATTAATGTTAGGCCGCACACCTGGCAACATCACAGCTATCCGGCCGATGAAAGACGGTGTGATCGCTGACTTTAATGTAACAGAGAAGATGTTGCAGCATTTTATTCATAAAGTGCATGAAAATCGCTTCTTACGTCCCAGCCCGCGTGTACTGGTATCAGTTCCTTGCGGTTCAACGCAAGTGGAACGCCGGGCTATCCGTGAATCTGCTATCAGCGCAGGGGCGCGCGAAGTCTTCTTGCTGGAAGAGCCTATGGCGGCGGCAATGGGAGCAGGTATGCCGGTGGAAGAGGCACGCGGTTCAATGGTGGTCGATATTGGTGGCGGTACGACAGAAGTCGCCATTATTTCATTAAATGGGATTGTGTATTCTGCCTCCGTGCGGATTGGTGGTGACCGCTTTGATGAATCCATTGTCAGTTACGTCCGTCGTAACTACGGTATCTTGATTGGTGAAACGACGGCTGAACGGATTAAGCATGAAATTGGCTTGGCTTATCCGGCTAATCAAATGTTGCAGATGGAGGTTCGCGGTCGTAATTTGGCTGAAGGGATACCACGTAGCTTTACGATTTCCAGTAATGAAATATTGGAAGCTCTGCAAGAACCCTTATCCGGAATTTTAGGCGCTGTTCGTGCGGCATTGGAACAAGCTCCACCGGAATTAGCAGCGGATATCGCTGAACGCGGTATGGTCTTAACCGGTGGTGGTGCGTTGTTGCGTAACATCGACCGTTTATTCATGGAAGAAACCGGATTGCCTGTCATTGTGGCAGAAGAGCCCCTGACTTGCGTGGCGCGTGGCGGTGGCAAAGCATTAGAAATGATAGAAACATCCGGCGTGGATTTTCTGTTGAAGGAGTAAACTTATTCGCTCCATATTTACCCGCGAGTCCCAACCTGGGTTACGAGCTTTTTTCCTAATCCTTCTTTCTATCACCTTAATGGTGATGGAAAGAAGGGTAGATAACTTTATCTCCATTCGGGCAGCCCTGTCCTTGCCTCTCGCACCCTTGCAATATTTAGTCAGTTGGCCTACGAGTTTTGTGGATGAATTAAAAAATGCGATCAGTACCCACGATAAATTAGTCAAAGAAAATTTAGAACTCAAAACCGAACAACTCTTACTGCGTTCCCAATTACAGCGATTAATCGCTATTGAATCAGAAAATAATTATCTAAAAGCCCTGATGCAATCTTCTCACCAGGTAAAAGGTAAAACACTAATCGCAGAATTATTGGCAGTGGACGCTGAGCCGTTTGTTAATCAAGTGGTATTAGATAAAGGTACCCATGATAACGTTTATATCGGACAGCCTGTCTTAGATGCAAATGGCGTGATGGGACAAGTGATACAAGTGGGCCCGCTGACTAGTCGGGTATTGCTTATCAATGATCCGCATAGCAGTATCGCAGTGCAAAATGGCAGAAATGGTATTCGCGCCATTGCAGTGGGCGATAGCTATTCGGGAAAATTGCGCTTGTTATATGTACCTAAAACGGTGGATATCCGCCCAGGTGATATTTTTATCACTTCCGGATTAGGCGATCATTATCCAGAAGGTTATCCTGTCGGTAAAGTGCTGACCGTGACCAAAGACCCCGCACAGCAATTTGCGACGATTTATCTACAACCGAGTGCACACCTCGATAGCAGTCGTCAGGTGTTATTAATTTGGTATCAACGAAATGCATAACTGGTTTGCGATTATTGTGACGCTTTTTATTGCCCTTGTTTTGGCATTATTACCTATGCCAGAGTGGACGATTTGGCTGCGTCCCGCATGGGTGCTGATGGTCTTAATTTACTGGTCTATTACCGTACCTGGTCGTGTGGGAGTAGGGACAGCGTGGGTCATGGGTATTATCATGGATGTCTTAAATGATACTTTATTAGGCGAACACGCACTGGCTTATACGATGGTTATCTATTTTGTTTCCCGCATGCATATTCGATTACGGATGTATCCTTTGTTGCAACAAGGACTAAGTATCTGGGCTTTTGTATTTTTGTATCAATTTATCATATATTGTATCCAAGGCTTCATCGGCTCCTTACCAGAAAGCCATTTATATTGGCTTTCCTCTGTAACGAGCATGTTGCTGTGGCCTTGGCTTTTTGTGCTGCTGCGTGATTTTCGTAGATGGCTTAAAGTCGCGTAATTCTTTAAACAGGAATGCGTGCAATGCAGAAATTAGTATCATCGATCCTAAGAAAAATCAGCTACTTGTTAGCTATTCTTATTATCTTCTTCGCATTGCTCGTGAGTGTAACGCGTTTACTCACTCCTATTTTAGATGAACATCGTGCTGATTTTGAAGAATGGGCCAGTCAGTTGTTATCGACACCTATCACGATTGAAAAGGTGCGAGTCTCCTGGTCCAAATACGAGCCAGAAATTACACTCTATAATGTCACTGCATTGAATGAAGCAAAAGCACCTCTTCTTCAAGTCCATCAAATCAGTATTTTCTTTTCTATTGTCGAGAGTCTCTGGCAATGGAAACCTGTTCCAAGCGGTCTGATGATCTCAGGAACAGATATTAACTTACAGCAAAATGAAAAAGGTGAAATCACCATACAAGGATTTCCGGCGTTAGCTGGATTTAATGGCAAACCTTATCAACAGCAGACCAAATTTGATGATGTAATGGCATGGATTTCAGCTCAACCGCGCTTAATTTTGCGAGATATTGATGTGGGTTACACGCAAGCGAATCATCACAAATGGTTTGTAACGCTTTATGACCTGAATATTGAAAATACAACTACTACCCACAGCATTCGAGGTAAAGCTGTTTTACATCAAGATATTCCCACTGAAACAGATATCGCGATTAATTGGATAGGCAAAACGTTTGATCCTTCGCAGTTGCATGCCGATATTTATTTATATATTTCTGGATTCTCGATTTCACAATGGGCAGCGAATTACCCGCATGTTTGGAATGGTTGGGAGCTGAAGCGGGGGATGGTGAGTGCAAAAATATGGGCAAGATGGGACAAGGGAACGTTTCAACAAATCCAATCTACTTTTCAAGCTTACGATATTAACTTGTATTCTGCTACTGATCGATCGAATCATGCCATCGGCCGCTTAAGTGGGAATGTTGGCTGGAAGCGCGAAGGTCAACATCAAGTCATTGCGGGTGATGATATTTTAATTGATTTGCCTGCACATCTTTGGCCAGCCACTAGTTTTTACCTGTCCCTGATACCAGATGCCAATGGGATTTTATCACCTCAGGTCCTTAATATTGGTTATCTTGATCTGAGCGATGTCGCCACCTTTTTGCCGCCAAATAACATGTTGTCAAAGCTACAATTAAAAGGTCGCCTTGAAAATACCCAAATGATGTTTGCAGCTCCCTGGACAGATTGGGAGCATATGACATTTAACACTCATTTCGATGGGCTAACGATATCACCCTGGCAACAGCTGCCGGGTGTAAAAAATCTTTCTGGTACGCTGAAATGGAATGGTGCCCAAGGTCATTTATCGTTGCATGCTAATCGTGCTTCCTTTGAGTACAGTAAAATATTTGCTAATCCTATTTTCATGGATCAACTTACTGGCGAGATTCAATGCCAATTAGCACAAAATAATACTTGGCAATTACAAGTTTCTTCTTTGCAAATGTTCAACAACGACATCGCTGCTAATGCCAATGGCAGCATAACGATGGTACCAAATGCCTTGCCGACGGTGGACTTAACCGCTAATTTTACCGTCCAAAATGCAAGCCATGCTTCTCGCTATTTACCTCTCAGAATTTTCGATCCCGATTTAGTAAAATGGTTACGGTCTGCTTTCTTATCAGGGGAAGTTGAGTCGGGTAATGCGATATTACGTGGGCAGTTAGGTGATTTTCCTTTTGATAAAAATAACGGTACGTTTCTTATTTCAGGCAAAGTGAAAAAAATAGATTTACTCTATGCACCTGACTGGCCGATGATCAAACAAGTGAGCGGTGTATTAACTTTCTCCGGCCGTAAGATGGTGGTAGATGTTGATCAAGCTTCCATAACCGATATTCCTGTCGCCCATATTCATGGCGAAATTCCTTATCTAGGTGATGAAATGCCGCAGGTGCTGAATATTCAAAGTGATGAAATTCAAACGGATTTTACGCAAGGATTAAACTTTATTCATCAAAGCCCCCTTGAAAAAACTATCGGTAAAATGTTTAACGGGATGATGGTGCAGGGACCAATGAGTTTAAAGTTAGGATTAACGATTCCCTTGAACAATCCTGAAAAAACCAAAGTACAAGGTGATATCGCCATTAAAGATGATACGCTGAATTTAGTAGCTTGGCATTTGCAAGCACACCATTTGAATGGACAATTGCATTTTACAGAAGCGACGAGTGAAGCGAAGAATATTCACGGACAATTGTTTAATAAACCGTTTACTTTAGATATCAGTACGATACAAAAAACTAAAGATACGTCTATTATTCAGGCAAGTTTAGCAAATAATTTGAGTATCAGTGATTTAGAAACATGGTTAAAAATTCCATTTTCTAAAGTGGCACAAGGGAGTGCCGCAGTGAAAGCAGATATTGATTTTTCATTAACCGCCCCCATTGAAATTCACTTACGCTCTAATCTCGTTGGGATTGCCTTAAATTTGCCTGATCCCTATGGTAAAAAAGCACAGAGTGCGAAGGATTTCACAGCGGATATTGTTGCTCAAGATACCCAACCCTTAAAAATAAGGTTGAGTTATGGCGGTATGTTAGGTGCAGCTTTGATAGCAGAACGTAAACATGGGGAATTTAATTTATATGCAGCTAATCTACAGTTAGGCCAAGGCATACCTGCTTGGCCAACAGGTTCGGGGCTTTATATCACTGGGCAATTTACTAAATTAGATTGGGATACTATTAAAGCGCAAATGGGTCAATCAAGTGGTGTTAATCTGGGTGATCTGACATTGCGTGGCGTTGATATCCGTGCGCAATCATTAGATTTATTTGGCCAACATTTGACGGATATCCATGTCCAGGCGACACCCGTGCAGCATAATTGGAATATTAGTATCCATAGTCCAGAAGTAATAGGCCAAATCCAAGCGCCTATGAGCCTAACGCCGCAAGGAACAATTTCAGCGCAATTCCAAAAGTTAGTGATGAATCCAGCGGCCACTGCCGTGCCGCAGAAAAAATTAACTTTAAATGCAAAATCGCTACCAGCTATTTCATTTACGGCTAATAATGTGAGTTATAATCACATGCCGCTCGGTCAAGTGATATTTAAAACAACGCCTAGCAGTAACGGCGCAAGCATTCAAACCTTAAGCATTGTGTCAACGTATCTCAACTTACAAGCGACAGGGGAATGGTTGCAATCAAATGCGACGCGTTTACAAGGAAGTGCCACTTCTTCCAACGTGAGTGCGTTTTTAAGTAGCCTTGGATTAGATGTGCGGAATTTTATTTCTAGCAATGGACGAGTCAATTTTAATCTCTCTTGGCCCGATGCACCGTTTGCACCTTCCTTAACGGGGTTAGCGGGTACGGCGTCATTGGATTTAGGTAAAGGGCGTATTGTTGATATAGGTGAAACGAACGGGGCGAAGATGGATATTGGTCGTATGTTAAGTATTTTTAGCTTACAGACTATTCCACGTCGACTGACGTTTGATTTTAGTGATGTGTTTCAGAAAGGATATAGCTTTGATTTTGTCAAAGGTGATTTTTCTTTCCGTAATGGTGATGCATATACGAAGAATCTTGTATTTGATGGACCTGTGGCGAAGGTAGGAATTGATGGACGGATTGGTTTAAAGAATCATGATTATGGATTTACCCTAAGTGTGACACCGTATGTCACCTCTAGCTTGCCCATTGCAGCAACGCTTTTGACAGGCCAACCTTTGATTGGATTGGCGGCGGTAGCGGTAAATACTGTGATTAGTTCAAGTGTGTCAAAGGTGACGACATATTATTATGCGGTGAGTGGGCCGTGGGATAATCCTTCTTGGAAGTCGACGGGGAGTGAGGCGACGAAAAGAGAGTAATCTCTTTTTGCATCATAAATTTAATTCGTATCGAACACTCCGCCCACTACCAATTTGTTTTAATGCTTTAATAGAAAATAGGTATTGCAGATCTCGAGTAGCTGTGGCTTTGGAAGTGCCTGTTATTTTCATATATTTCCTCGCGCTCATTCCCCCCTCAAAACCTTCTACACCTGCTCGCATCATACGTTTAATCACTTTCAATTGGCGTTCATTTAGCATTTCTTCGAATTTATCAAAAAAACGAGCTTTTCTAAGAATAAAATTAATTTGCTTCTCCACCTCAATCTGGGCGTTTAATATCAGATTGATGAAGTACTTTATCCAATCTGTTATTTCATTTGTTTTCGAAGCTGCTTTTAAAGCTGAGTAATAGGTTTTTTTATCTGCTTCAATAGCGAGAGATAAACTAAGTAGAACAGGATATCCAAAACCTTGTGACAAGGCTTTTTCAGCAAGCGCCCGCCCAATTCTGCCATTGCCATCTTCAAAAGGATGAATACTTTCAAAATATAAATGCGCAATAGCAGCACGCACGGGTGCAAAGGGAATGGCTTTAGGTTGATTAGGGGCGGTTTCATTAAACCAGCGAATAAATTTTTTCATCTCTCTTGGAACATCATGAGAAGGGGGTGCTTCAAAATGCACAATCCATTTATCATGATGTCCTGAAACAATTTGCATCGGTTCTTCGTCTGTTCGCCAAGTAGCGATACTAAGATTTGGATTAGAAGAACCTGACATTAACATCAAGTGCCAATTAAATAGATATGTTTCTGTAAGAGATTGTTTAAACGTATTCCGGACATCAATCATTAATTCGGCGATTCCCTGCGCTCGCTTATCGTGTACAGAGACAAGCTTTTGATTTAGCCCTAACTTATTTTTGATAGATGAGCGAACATCTAGCCGACTAATATGTTCCCCTTCGATTTCAGAAGTTTTAACAGCTTCTTCAACCATAAAATTAATGATGGCTTCAGTTTGTAAATTCTCTGTTAAATGCGCTATTTTGCCGCTGATTAACCCCATTTTTTCTGAAATAGCAAGCAGGCTCTCATGGAGAGAAGAGAGATCATAACGAAAATGGGGCCAATCTGGTTGCTGCCAATTATAGGTTTTCATGAGCCAATTATAGGGTATAATCGGCTCATAATCAAGGGGTAAATTGAGCCGATTATTTTCTCTATTCGGCTCATCTATTTTTCGGTTAGATCATACTCGTAAACCATTCCTGATTCACCGCCACACTACGTGCAACGGCCGAGGTAATCACATGCTTTGCTACTAACATTTGCAAATATTGATCCATCGTACACATACCCAAATCACCATTCGTTTGAATCGTCATCACCATGTGCGCGATTTTATCTTCACGAATTAAATGCCTGATTGCAGGTGTAGATAACATAATTTCAAAGGCCGCCACACGTCCACCTGAAATCCGTTTGACGAGCGTTTGGCAGAGTACAGCTTGCAAAGATTCTGCTAATAAGTTTCGTACACGGTTTTTCTCAGCTGTGGGAAAAATATCGACAATACGACTGATAGCAAGGGGGGCAGAGCTAGCATGTAAAGTTGTTAAGATTAAATGGCCTGTTTCTGCCGCCGTTAACGCTAATCGTATCGTTTCTAAATCACGCATTTCACCTAACAAAATCACATCCGGGTCTTGTCTTAATCCTGCTCGTAAGGCACTAGCGAAATTGGGCGTATCTCGATGAACTTGGCGTTGGTTGATGATGCTTTTTTTACCTTTATGAATAAATTCAATCGGGTCTTCAATGGTAATAATATGGGAGGAGCGCATGGAATTAATATAATCCACCATCGCAGCAAGCGTGGTGCTTTTTCCGCAGCCAGTTGGGCCTGTCACTAAAATTAATCCATGATGTAAAGAGAGTAATGATTTAATGACAGCAGGTAATTCTAATTGTTCAAACGTCGGGATCTCTTCTGGAATAATGCGAAATGCAGCTGCCACCCCGCGCAATTGATGCAAGGCGCTGACTCTGAAATGGCCGATATGAGGAAAGGAAGCGGCCATATCTAATTCTAAATGGGTTTCGAATGTTTGCTGTTGTTCCGGTGTCATTGCGCTGTAGATAAGATATTTTGTTTCTTCAGCGCTGAGAGCGGGCATGTCTTTAATAGGAGAAAGTTCTCCATCAATACGAATCATCGGGGGCTGGTCAGGAATAATGTGTAAGTCAGATGCGCGAGCTTTTACGCTATGGAGTAATAGATCAGTTATTTCCATGCCTGCTGCCTCCTGGTGCAGATCTCACACGCCTTTCTTAACTATAGCATTTTAAACCCAAAAATAGCTTAAGCCTGGTTTCGGGCGGGAGGGTTATTTTTTGTCTTGGCTCGCTCAAGTGCTTCTTTTATATATTTTTTTCTTTCTGCCAGTGAATGTAATTGATGGGATTGCTTCGCCTTTTTTTCTTTTGCTAACCGTTGTTCTCGCTGATTAAAGCGGTTGCGGGCCGTATTGCGTTTAGCTTCATCAATTGCATGCTCGGGCATCGTTGGTAACACTAGCATATCGATGCAATCCACGGGGCAAGCGGGTACGCACAATTCACAACCTGTGCATTCCGGGGCAATGACGGTATGCATTTGTTTCGCACTACCTAAAATTGCATCCACTGGGCAAGCTTGAATACATTTCGTGCAGCCAATGCATTCATTTTCCCGGATGATTGCCACCATAGGCGCTTTGGCTTTTTGCTCCATTTCCATAAGATAAGGGGTGGGATCTTGTTCCAGTAAATTCCCTAATGCTTGTAACGTTTTTACGCCCCCCGGCGGACAGAGGTTAATAGGGGCTTGTTCAAATACCATTGCTTCTGCATAAGGCATACATCCCCCGTACCCGCAAAGCCCACATTGAGTTTGCGGTAACAGTGCATCAATTTCTTCAGGCGTAACGGAGCGCATCACTTCACCTTAGAACCTGCTTCTGCACCCGGATCTGGGCTAATCACCCAAAGATCTTTACCGCCCGGGCCTGCTGCCAATACCATCCCTTCCGACACTCCAAAGCGCATCTTACGCGGTTCTAAATTAGCAACAATCACCACATGTCGGCCAATAAGTTCTTCCGGTTGATATGCTGATTTAATACCTGCAAATATTTGACGCTTTTCATCACTGCCGATATCAACGATTAAACGCAATAATTTATCAGCTCCTTCAACTGCCGCTGCTTCCAGAATTTTTGCCACACGTAAATCGACTTTGGCAAAATCATCAATACTGATAAATTCTTTTTTTGCTTCTGGAGCAGGGGGTGCGATTTTTTCTGCATTGTTATTATTGCTTGCAGCGGGTTGCATTTCTTCTTTAGTAGCCATTTTCATTGCCTCAATTTGTTTAGGATCAATACGACTCATTAATGGTTGAAACTCGCCAATGGTGTGATTCAGGAGGGGTTTATCTTTATCATTCCATTGCAAGGGCGGAACCTTTAGAAAGGTTTCCACTTGTTTTGCAGTATGTGGCAAAACAGGTTTCAGATAAATCATTAATACGCGAAATAAATTCATCCCCATGGAGCAAACAGCATGAACTTGTGGCCGCTGTTCGGGATCTTTGATCATCGCCCATGGTTTCTTTTCATCAATATATTGATTAGCGCGGTCAGCTAACGCCATGATTTGGCGAATCGCTTGACTGAAATTCATGCTCTCCCATTTTTCTGCAATGTCATCTCCGGCTTGCGCAAACGTTTGATAAAGATCGGGTTCCGGGCACTCTGCTGTTAATTGGCTATCAAAATGTTTATTGATAAAACTCGCGCAGCGACTCGCAATATTAATAAATTTACCGACTAAATCAGCATTAATACGATTAGTAAAATCATCAAAATGAATATCTAAATCTTCAATTCGATCACTTAATTTTGCAGCAAAGTAATAGCGTAAATATTCCGGCTGTAAGTGATTTAGATAAGTTCTTGCTTTAATAAACGTGCCGCGTGATTTCGACATCTTTTGACCATCAATTGTCAAAAAACCATTGACGATAATTTGAGTAGGTGTACGGAAATGTGCGCCATGTAAAATAGCTGGCCAAAATAAAGCGTGAAAATAAATAATGTCTTTGCCGATGAAATGAATTAACTCAACCGAGCTATCTTTTCCCCAGTATTCATTAAAATTGAGATCAGGTCTGCGTTCACATAGTTTTTTAAAGCTGGCAATATAGCCAACAGGCGCATCTAGCCAGACATAAAAATATTTATCTTGTTCGCCGGGAATAAGAAAACCAAAATAAGGTTTATCCCGAGAAATATCCCATTCTTTTAAACCTTCTTTAAACCATTCATCGAGTTTATTCGTGACTTGTTCTTGCAAATGTCCATGGCGAGTCCATTCTTTTAAAAAGCCTTCGTAGTTTTGCAATTTAAAGAAATAATGTTCTGATTGTTTCTCAATGGGTTTTGCACCAGAGAGGGTAGAATAAGGATTTTTTAAATCTGTTGGCGAATAAGTTCCGCCGCATACTTCACAATTATCGCCGTATTGATCTTTCGCACTGCAATGAGGGCATTCCCCTTTGATATAGCGATCAGGTAAAAACATGTTTTTAACGGGATCAAATAATTGGGTGATGGTGCGTTTGCAAATATTATCTTGATCCCGATGGCGTTTAAAAATCACTCCCACTAATTCCTGATTTTCAGGCGAATGAGTGGTATGATAATTATCAAATTCAATATAAAAATCAGCAAAATCTTTTTCTTGCTCATGGCGTATTTGTTCAATGAGGGTCTCGGGTGTCAGTCCCATTTTTTCGGCTTGAATCATGATGGGAGTGCCGTGGCTGTCACTGCCGCAAACGAATAAGCAATCATGCCCTCGCATTTTTTGCAGGCGTACCCAGATATCAGTTTGGATCATTCCGACCATATGGCCTAAATGCGGTGTACCATTGGCATAAGGCAAGGCTTGCGTGGCCAGGATTTTGCGCTTCGATGGCATATTGTTCCTTTTGGTTTTCTTAAAAAGTGCTAAAGTATAGCAAATTCATAACCCGATGGAGAGTAGGTGTGCAACAGAATGCAACCATAAAACACATTATTGCGATTGCTTCCGGAAAAGGGGGAGTGGGGAAGTCGACAGTGGCAGTGAATTTAGCCTTGGCGCTAGCAAAAGAAGGAGCTCGGACAGGGATATTGGATGCGGATATCTATGGCCCTAGTCAACCGGCTATGTTAGGGGCGAGTGGGGAACGACCGGTACTGAAGGAGAAGAAGTTTCAGCCGATTGAACGGCATGGTATTCAGTCAATGTCTATCGGTTATCTCATTGACCCCAATGCGGCTATGATGTGGCGCGGCCCTATGATTGGGAAGGCGATGGAGCAAATGCTGCATGACACGCAATGGGGCGATTTAGACTATTTGATTGTCGATTTACCACCTGGAACGGGTGATATCCAGCTTAGTTTATGCCAGAAAATTCCTGTTAGCGGTGCGGTGATTGTGACGACACCGCAGGATTTAGCCTTATTGGATGTCACCCGAGCTTGCGAAATGTTTGTAAAGTTGAAGGTACCTATTTTGGGCATCGTCGAAAATATGAGTCTTTACCATTGTCCTCATTGTGGCCATGAAGAGGCTATCTTTGGTGAAGGGGGGGCAGCAAAATTGGCGCGGCAGTATGGAGTGAACGTATTAGGGGCTATTCCTTTGGCAATTTCCATTCGAGAAATGACGGATAGCGGTCAACCGCCGGTTGTTCAAGAACCGGATAGCCATTATGCTAAAGCTTTTCGCGAGATAGCACGAACAATTGCATCGAAATTTAGAGGATAAGAGTGATGAGTATTAAGTCAGATAAATGGATACGTAAAATGGCGCAAGAATGGGGGATGATTACCCCGTTTGAGGCACATCAGGTGCGTCATAATGAAGGGGGTAAGATCGTTTCGCATGGTACGTCCAGTTATGGCTACGATATCCGTTGTTCGAAGGAATTTAAGATTTTTACCAATATTAATTCTGCTATCGTCGATCCCAAAAATTTTGCAGCAGAAAGCTTTGTCGATGTGGTGTCGGATGTATGTATCATTCCGCCGAATTCATTTGCATTAGCCCGTAGTGTGGAATATTTCCGTATTCCGCGAAATGTGTTGGTGATTTGTTTAGGAAAATCGACCTATGCGCGTTGCGGCATTATTGTGAACGTTACACCGCTTGAGCCGGAGTGGGAAGGACATATTACGCTGGAATTTTCGAATACGACCCCGTTGCCAGCTAAGATTTATGCCAATGAAGGAGTGGCGCAATTACTTTTCTTGGAATCGGATGAGGAATGTGAGACATCTTATAAGGATCGCGGCGGGAAGTATCAAGGTCAGACAGGTGTGACGTTGCCGATTACGTGATACGTATTCAGCTCTGTCATTCCCCCCTTTCGCGAGAATGACAGAGAATAATGATAGATGCATATAGGGATAGCAGCAAACTCACAGGAACAGCCGAGTATCTCTACTCTGTCTCATCCCTCATTTCTTCCTGTGATACTACTTCGATCGGAAGATGACGGCTATTATTCACTTTTTCCCGCAATTCTTTGCCTGGCTTGAAGTGAACAGCAAATTTAGGATCCGTCACAAGCTTTTCACCTGTTTTAGGATTATGCGCACGGCGTGGTGGACGATAGTGGAGATTAAAACTCCCGAAGCCGCGGATTTCGATTCTGCCACCTTCGCTTAAGGTCTTGCTCATATACTCAATAATATGATGAACAGCGAGGGCAATATCTTTTTCGGGAAGATGAGGGAATTGCTTGCTGATTTCGCCGATAAGTTGTGATTTGATCAGCATATCCTTTCAGCAGTGCTGCCTCCATAATGGGTAGACCAGACTTCAATATAACTCAATGGCTTAGCATGTCAAGGGGTTGATTGCTGACTAAGGCATAGTTGATGGTTTTCCCTAAGAGATAAAATTTCTCTTGCGGATGGTTCTTTTGAACATTGGTGTATTCCTCTAGGCCTATTATCACAAACACTCGATGTTGGTGCCAACGTTGCCAAAACATACCATCGTCTATCATCCATTCATGCATGTCCTGATGCTGCATGCCATAGGTTAATTCATTACGCCAATTGAGGATGCTCACCCGGCGTTCCAAATAGAACGGTAAATCTTGAAAGTACTGGTTGAAGGTGATGATTTCATCTTGCGGTTTTAAAAAAGGTTTAAGCTCAGTAGCTATGGGGAGCACGGTGCGACTATCAATGGCAGGGGCTGCAACCAGTATTAGTAGTAGGAAAAAACCCGTTAAGATGACGGTGTTCCAGATAGCATAGCGAACTTGCCGGTAAGCATAAAAACAAGCAAGTAGCGCGCAAGCGATGAGCAGGCCTGCTGCAAGATCAAGATAAAACGTTGCATGAGCCGGATCAGGTAAAGGCGTGTGACGTGGGAAGAGATAGAAGCAGTAAGCGATTCCGAGTGAAAGAGGTAGCATACTCATAAAGCCTAGCCGGATGCCCAGTAAACGATTCTGTCGCAGGGACACAATCAGGTAATGAGCAATTAAAATGGCAAGCGGTGGAAAAACAGGCAAGATATAAGGAATAAGCTTGGATTTGGAGAAGGAAAAAAAGGTAAAAATGAGGATAGCCCAGAGTAAAAGAAAAATTTCGATGGGGCGTTCACCCCGTAAACGCCAGGAAGTGGGAAGACTAGCAACAAGCGCTTGGGGCAAAAAAACGATCCATGGGAATAATCCAAGGATTAAACACGGAATAAAGAACCAATCAGGCTGGTAATGGCCAATGTTTAAGGTGGCATAGCGTAAAAATTGCTGCTCAATAAAGTAAAAATAAAAGAATTCAGGATTGCGTATGCCTACCCAGATGTGCCAAGGCGCAGCAACGATCAGGAATACGAATAAAGAAGAAGGCAAATACATTCGGCTAAGGCTGCGCCATTCACCCATTAGCGTCAACCAGGCACCGATAATCATAAAAGGGAAGACAATCCCAATCAGGCCTTTGGTGAGGACTGCTAATCCCGCGGCGGCTGCCGCTCCCCAAAAATAAAAACGTCGTTTTATGCCAACCGGCTGTTGGTTGCCAAGTAAAAAAGCATAGAGTGTGGTGCTAATAAAAACAGTGACAGGTAAATCGAGGCTCACCATGTGGGTCATGACAAAATAGAGAGCACTGGTCCCTAAAATCAAAGCAGCTAATAGACCTGTTGCTCGATCATAAAGCTTGCGCACGGTCAGATAAGTCAGTAAGCAGCCTAACAAGCTGAGGAAGGCATTGACACTGCGTATTGACCATAAACCCAAACCTCCTACCTTAATAGCTGCTGCACCCAGCCAATAAAATAAGATAGGCTTTTCAAAATATTTTATTCCGTTTAAGTAAGGGGTAACGTAGTCATGCGAGACAACCATTTCGCGGGCGATTTCCGCATATCTCCCTTCATCAGGCACAAATAATGGTCGACTACCAAGAAGAATAAAAAACAAACTTCCTAGGAGGAGAAGGAGAAATAGACTGTCTGCCCATAAGGATCCTGTTGCTCGCTGCTTAGACATCGTGGATTACCGCGTGTTTTTAGTGGGCAGAATTTAACCCTAAATCCTCATAGCTGGCAACAAATTTTGAGATGGCTTGCAGTCTTACGGTATAATGGGACAACTTTTGTTAGGATTTCTCACTTATATGAAAAAGTTATTGCTGGTGGGGTTGCTATTAGCTCTTTTCCCTCTGACATCTGCCTTAGCCGTCAAAGTGTCTAGTCTTTATGAAGCGGATATCCCGGTGACTGCTCAGTCAGATGATGAGCGCGATCAGGCAGCGGAGCAAGGCTTAATGCAGGTGCTAATCAAGCTCAGCGGCGATCCGAATATCGGACAAAATCCCGTTGTGAAAGAGGCCATTAAGCGTGCGAGTTATTATGTGCAAGAATACAGCTATGCGTCGCCTTCTCCTTCTGCTGCTCAATATGTTATCCAACTTCACTATGATGCTAATGAGATTAATCAACTGCTCAAGCAAGCAGGTGCAGCTCATTGGGGGACGAATAGACCGCTTATTTTGGCTTGGGTCACTTTAATCACTCCGCAGCATACACCTGAAATTATCAGCAGTGATTCGGGGAGTAGCCTTTCAGAAGCCCTGGAACAGCAAGGTAAAAAGTATGGGGTCCCGCTTATTTTACCCATGATGGATGTAGACGATATGAATAAAGTCTCACCTGATGATGTGGTCAATATGGTATTGCCAACATTAGAAGCAGCGGCACAACGGTATGCGCCGGATGCCTTATTAGTAGGTAACATCGAGCCAAATGATAATGGTTTCGATAGTAAATGGCAGCTTGTGTTGGGTGATGATCAGTGGGATTGGACATTAGCGGGTAAAACGCCCAATGAGATTGT
>JAJPJH010000075.1 GCA_021324335.1 Gammaproteobacteria bacterium | reverse complement strand
TTGTAGGTGGGTAAGTGACGCCTGTCAGATACGAATGTGGTTGGTAAAACACGTCGGGGCAGGAAATAAAATCGTGAGCACTTTTGCTCACATTTTTAATAGCAGAGGAGAGTGTTCATCAAACTGTGTCAGTGCTCCAAGTTTGAAAGCATTATATCAACTTTTGAACACTGACGCAGTTATTTAAATACTACCTCATCTATCCTTTCAGGGTTGGGGATAAGGCTTTTTTTTCACAATTTCATCCTCTTTTTGCTCTTCTTGGGGAGGATTTTCTCCTATAAACCCATAGGAACGATTTCGACGTGGCTTTTTACTAGGGTTGCTATTCTCATGAGATGGCTGTTGATCTAAAAATTCTGTTTCTACCTTCTGAATGTATTGTTGGATAGCATTTCTCTGTGTTGAATCAATATATTGACCAAGCTCAGAAAAATAGCTTTTTGCTATCGCTAAATTAATAGATTTTTCATGATAAGGTTTATCGCTTTCATTCACTTTCTTTAGCAAGCGGTTAATTTCTTTTTGGTAAAGAGGAACTAAAATTTGAGAGATTAATTCTTTTTCTCGATTTACATCATATTCGCTATGCGCTCTCATTAAGGCGGGTTTTAAAAACTCACGAGCGAAATGCAAAGCTTGTTTGGCATGATAAATGCCCTCTTCAAATGTGGTGTTATGATGGTTATTATTGAGACAATCGAAAGCGGAAGTACAATATAAATTAATTAAGAATCGAACTGATTGGACAGCTACCTCTATAGTTTCTTGCGCCTCTTGACTGTTATCTTCCTGATTGAAGAGATGCATTGCATCATATGCATTTTTTACTGCAGATTGGTATGTTTCTAAAGCCTTTGTTATTTTTTTATAAAAAGATAAAACATGGCCTAGCAATATTTGTAATTGAGCTAATTTAAGTAATTCTTTAAAGGACTTTAATTCAATTTCATTGAGCCTGCTTATTTCATACTGAAGTTGATTTATATGATCTTTTGTATGTTTTTTGTTTTCAAAATCCTCCTTAATATTCTCATAAATATGTTGTGCAATTTCTCTTTTGCATTTATTAGTCTTGTTCTCCATGCAAAACATGGCTTTTTGGATTTCATAAGGAAAGCGCAGAGTAGGATTATTTTGTTTTAATTCTTTAGCTGTTTTTTCAGTTTCATTAAATAAGTCAAGTGCATTGGAAAATAACTTTTTTTTAATTAATCTATTACCTTCCGCAATGTATAACAGGATAGATTGAAATTTCATTTGTTCAAGGGATGTCTTGTTGACTTTTTCTTTTTCAAGTTGCTGAATTTGCTCTTTAGTGGTACTGAGCGTATTGATCATATTATAAGTAGTAGTTTTTCCTGCTCGTAAAGTCAAAAAGAAAGAGGAGTGCGAATGAGATTGGTGTTGAGATTGGTGAGATTTTAGACGCTGAATTAATTTTTCTAATTGCTCTTCTTTGTTTAGAGCAGGGTATGTTTCATCTTTTATATGATTTATAAGGGCATTTAAGAGAGATCTTTGAAAACCATTAATATTTTTGAGAGCATTCAATCTGTTAATTAATAAATTTTTTTCCGTAGAAGTTAATTTTTCATTTTCCGCAAGTTTCTCTAGATAATGAAGATAATCTTGTTGTATTAAATCGAATAAACCATGATGTTTAGAGTCATTTTTAGCTTTTTTCAGAAGCATTAGAAAAAATAACTCGATCATTTCATCGTTTAACTGAATGTTAATTATTTGTTCGTTTGTTTCAGTTGTGAATAAATGAGTTGATGATGTCATGATAAATTCACCTTTTTATTTTTGATAAAAGAAAAAACTTACCATAAGATAGATCCGGTGGGTAGTATTAATTCTATTTATCAAAAAATGGTAAAAAAATAGATCAATATAGGCGAAAGCAGCGGCTATAGCCGAAATATTTGTTCGGTTTGTCCCAGGAATTTCAGTTTGATGATAATTGAAAAGGGAGAGTATAAATTATGGGGAAGTTTTATTAGTGCGTCGCATTCTATTTACTTGCTCAATAACTTTTTCTATGTGGTGTGACCATGAAATCATTCTTTAACATTGTTGGGATATTTTTTAGGTATCTTTAGATGTTGTAAGATAAAGATTGACTAATTGGATCATATTTTTTTCTTGTGGCTATTTTTGTAATAATTTAGTAAACTACTCACCCCAAGTCATTCCAACTAAAATTTATCATTACAGATCCGAGGGCGGTATTAAATGAAAAAAGCCATTATTCTCTTCTCCGGTGGCCTGGATTCTACCACCTGTTTAGCTTACGCCAAACATGCAGGTTTTGATTGCTATGCTTTGAGCTTTAGATACGGGCAAAAACATCAAGTAGAATTAACTATCGCCAAGAAAATTGCCGAACTATTTAATATTCCTCATCAAATTATTGAGTTACCTACTTGCCAATTTGAAGCTTCATCATTAACCAATACGCATCTTACAGTCCCGGATTTTGATCCCTCTAGTCAATCTATCCCTTCCACCTATGTTCCTGCGAGAAATACCGTATTTCTTGCGCACGCCCTAGGCTGGGCAGAAATGGTAGGGGCAAAAGATATTTTCATCGGTGTCAGTTCTATCGATTACTCTGGCTACCCCGATTGCCGCCCGGAATATATCGCTGCTTTTGAAAAAGTGGCCAATCTGGCTACTAAAGTGGGAGTGGAAGAGGGTAATATTAAAATTCATGCCCCCTTGATACATTTATCCAAAGCAGAAACGATTAAATTAGGCTTGGAATTAGGGGTGAATTATGCGTTAACTGTGTCTTGCTATCGCGCTAATAAAAAAGGTCACGCTTGCGGTAAATGTGATAGTTGTTCCTATCGAAAGAAGGGGTTTCTTGAATTAGGGGTGAATGATCCAACCCCCTATTATAGTTAATTGCTTAATTCAAGAGCCTCTCGTTCCTCAAATTATCTGATATGGTATTATAACCTTGGTTCAAGCTAGGGATTCGGTCATTCATTAATAGGAGAAAGCAACTATGTGGAAATATATCATTGCTTGGTTATTAGGAGTGCCGCTCAGTGTTTTAATTCTTATCTATATCATTTTTAATGTATTCCCCCACTAAAGTGTATTATTTATAAGGAGATAACATATGATGGATGATAAAAAAATAATGGATGGATCTTGTATGCATGAGCACAAAATAATTTGCTTAAAACGAATATCGTGGTCAGCCATATTCGTGGGAGCCTTAGTGGGATTAGGTTTAAGTTTTTTATTAAATTTATTTAGTGTAGCTATTGGGTTGACTGCTTTTATCACCAATGCAAGCGCCCTAACCTTAGCCATTGGTGGTTTTATTGGCTTGTTAATTGGCGTAATTGTGGCCATGTTTGTGGCGGGTTACACAGCAGGGTATTTAGGTAAGCCTTATTGTGCACCTCGCAACTTAGGGGTTATGTACGGTTTTACAGCATGGTGCGTTGCCCTGTTATTAGGCGTGATATTCTCCACCCATATGGGCCATTATGTTTCGGCCTATTCTAACTTTATTACCCATCCTCGTTACGTGGTAGTGATGGAAGCTGATACGGCAAATGCCCAACCTACTACCTCAGCACCGACTGCTAGGGATGACAATAAATCTGGTACGGTGATGGTGGATGTAGAGACCCAACGGACTGGTAGTGGTCTTGCCATGGGGGCATTTATTATTTTCATCTTATTTTTCGTGGGTGCTCTGGCTAGCTGCATTGGCGGTCATTGTGGGATGGCAACGTGTTGTAAAAAAGAAACTTGTCACTAGCTAATAATTAACTCAAAAACCCATGGAGAAAAGTCCATGGGTTTTCTTATTTTCTGCTTTCTAGTATCCTGATAGCTATGCATAACATGAAAATCCTCCGATCCTTTCAGCGGTGTGTCTCTTTCTGTACAGCAGATAGCTATGATCTTTTAGGCCTAGCCAGCTTTTTTAAGAAAAAAGGCTATTATACCCGCATGTTTCGTGATGTCTTACAAGTGAGCAATTTAAAGAAATCTGGCGATATTTTCTTCTTTAACCACGGTTGTATCGTCTGTTGGGGATTTAGAAAGGCTTTTGAGAGCAAACTCCTGGCGTATGTTCGGGATTTTTCTACCCATCCTCTGATGACTATGGAAACAGATCACTTTTATTATCGCTATGGCGATGAAACAACGATCGATACTCATGAAAAACTCCGGCTCGATATCATTACCTTAGATTCTGAAGATTCTAAGTTAAAATTTGCTATTTCTTACGGTCTTGCTCAATCGATTAAATTAGCAGCCTTCGAAGAATCCATTAAAGAAACGATTAAAAAGAATAGCTGCCTCCCCGAAGAAATTGCTTCACAAGGAACGATTTCACTTTCTCGTCGCGCTATTTTTAAACGTATGGGTGAAATCTTTATTTCACGTAGTTCTATTAATCTTAATATTGAATATTTAGATACCCCAGAATTTTTCTGGCGTAATCCTAATCTTGAACCTTTTTATATCATGGCCAAAAAATTTCTGGATATTCCCAGCCGTGTTATGGCGCTTAATCAAAAATTAGATGTTCTGCAAGAGCTGCTCGATATCTTAAATAGCCAGTTACAACATAGCCATTCTAGCTTGCTAGAAAGTATTATTATTCTTCTCATTATCGTCGAAATCATGATCAGCTTATTCCAACTGCATGTCGTTTGAAGAGATTGCCGCTACTTCCAATCTTCGCCGGGTAGGAAAACAATGCGGATAATGATCTTGCATAAATTTTATTAATTTCTCTCGCACCTCAGCACAGAGATTCCCCAAATCACCAATCGTTGCAGCACTCAGTTGGATATTAATAGTGACCGCACGGTCAGTAATATCAAATACCTGAAACACTTTCGCCACCCCATCCCAATATTGAGATTGTTGCACAATCTTATCGAATTCCTGGCGCAAAATTTCAATAGGCGCCATATAATCGACTGAAATAAAAATCATGTTACGTAAACTTTCTTCCCGCGACCAATTTTGAAAAGGTCGATCGAGGAAATAACTAATAGGAATAACTATCCTACGCCTGTTGCTCAGCATCGTGAGGGTAATATAAGTTAAAGTGATTTCTTCGACGATGCCTGATTCGTTTTCAAAAACGAGGATATCCCCTAATTTAATCGGCTGGGTCATTGCTAGTTGTATGCCGGCAAAGAGGGAAAATAAGGCTTTCTGGGCTGTTAACCCCACTAGGGCAGTGATAAACCCAGCAGATGCCAATAAGCTGATGCCAATATTTCTGACGCTATCAAAGCTCATGAGAATAGCAGCAGTAATTAGAATAGAGACTAAGACGGTGACGACATTGCGAAGAATACGAACTTTTGTATAGAGTCCGGTGACACGGATTTGTTCATGTTGAGTGAGAGAAGACATCCGCTCATAGGTGGTTGTTTCAATCGTTTGAAAAACTTGGAGGATGACCCAGCCAATGGATCCAATGATGATGGCGTGGATAAGGTGATCAGCAAAAGCGAGATAAGGCTGGCTAGGGCTCGTTATGTTTACGATAATGTTAATAGCAATTAACAGAAAAATTAATCGCGAGCCTTTTCGGATGCTTGAAATAATCAGCATAAGAAGGGTTTGCTGG
This sequence comes from Gammaproteobacteria bacterium, assembly GCA_021324335.1. Taxonomy (GTDB): domain Bacteria; phylum Pseudomonadota; class Gammaproteobacteria; order DSM-16500; family DSM-16500; genus Aquicella. Next base: position 15,514 of record JAJPJH010000075.1, on the reverse strand, counting down.
CCCTGGCTAAGCTTTTGTTCGTAGTATAAACACCAAAATATAAAAATTCGGTAGATGAAAATGACAGGCGCTAAGGTAATAAAAATGCTGCTCAGTTTATCAGTGACAAGATAAATTTCCTCCCAGTAATGGCTAAGCCGTAAGACACCTTCCACATTTGGCAAGAGGAGAAGGATAATACCAATACCCAACAACAAGAGGGGAAATTTGGCTGAGCGAAGCAACATTTTTTTGAGAAGAGAACGGTAAGTTTGAGCTGTTTCCATTAGCCAGCTCCTAAAGTTATTAGCTTCCTCTTATTCTAACAAACCTCTCTTTACTTTCCATCTCATAAAAAAGCCCACAGGGCGTGGGCTTTTTTTCTGAACACGTAGATGTATTACTGTGCGCTAGCATCCTGGCTGTTGCTTTCGTCAGTCGAAACAGCTGCTTCATTGCTGGCTTTACCATTGCCGGTTAACTTTTCTTTAATACGCGCTGCACGGCCGCTTAATTCGCGCATGTAATAGAGCTTAGCACGGCGAACATCCCCACGACGTTTCACTTCCACGGAATCAATAGTTGGGCTGGAGCTTTGGAAAACACGTTCTACACCCACACCATGGGAAATTTTACGTACAGTAAAGGCGGAGTTATAGCCACGATTACGCTTAGCAATGACAACACCTTCAAAGGATTGCAAACGGGTGCGCTTGCTGTCACCTTCACCTTCAATAACTTTGACCTGAACGACGACAGTATCGCCCGGCTCAAAATTAGGCAGTACCTTGGCGGACTGCTTTAATTCAGATTCAACTAATTGAATAATTTTGTTACTCATTTTCTTCTTCCCCTAACAAGTCGTGCAATTTTATACATAATTAAAGCAATTTTCGAGGGTTATTTTGCTTTACGTAAAAATTCTTCAATAAACTCGCTTAATAACTCCGCTTCTGCCTCTGTGAGCGGGGCGTTGGAGAGTAAATCCGGGCGTCTGAGCCAGGTTCTGCCTAGCGATTGTTTGAGCCGCCAGGTCTCAATTTGCTTATGGTTACCGCTTAAAAGGACCTCGGGCACCGTTGACCCTGCAACTACTTCGGGCCGGGTATATTGGGGGTATTTTAAGAGCCCCTGCGCTAACGAGTCTTGGGCCACTGAATCTTCATCCCCCACCACGCCGGGTACGAATCTTATGGCTGCATCAATCATGACCATGGCAGCGAGTTCACCACCAGTGAGAATATAATCCCCGATCGACCATTCTTCATCGATTTCTTGCTCAAGCAGGCGTTCGTCAACGCCTTCATAGCGTCCGGCAAGGAAGATTGCCCCGGATTTCGCCGCCAAATCAGCTGCTGCTTCTTGATCAAACTGCCTTCCTTGGGGTGATAAATAAATCACGGTAGGGTGTTCCATAGGCGCTGCTTTTTTAGCCGCATGAATAGCTGCCTGTAATGGCTCCATCATCATGACCATTCCCGGACCGCCGCCATAGGGCCTATCATCCACTGATTTATGTTTATCGGTAGCAAAGTCTCTGGGGTTCCAGGTTTCCAGGGTAAGCAACCTTTCTTTGATAGCTCGTCCTGTGACACCCACATTTAACGCAGCAAACATTTCTGGAAAAAGACTAACAATCCCACACCACATTTCAAATTAATTCCCAATTCACATGGATTTCTTGTTTTTCTAAGTCAATATTTAACACCACACTGCCAGGAAGATAGGGGATAGCATGTTCTTTATCACCCTTAACGATGAGGACATCGTTCGAGCCTGTTTCCATTAGATGAATGACTTTCCCTAAGACAGTGCCATGTTGATCGATAACGGTTAATCCTTCGAGATCAGACCAATAATATTCGTTTTTCTTTAGTTGAGGCAGCTGAGAACGGGAGGCTGCGATTTTTTTACCCGTCAGCAACCGTGCTGCTTCCGGGGTATCAACATGGGCCAGTTTAGCGATGAGGCCATTCCCATGCATTCGCCCGTCTTCTACCTCTACAGCATCCCACTCGTCCTGTTCATTGGATAAGTACCAGGGCGTATAGTCGAGAATGCTGGCACCGAATTCTGTATAACTATGAATTTTGAGCCAGCCTCGGACGCCATACGTGGTACCGATCTTACCCACAATGACATATTTTGTTGGGGTCTTATGCTTACTCAGCTTGTTGTGCCTGTTGTTGTGAGGTTTCTTTATGGCTCTTGATCAGTGATTTAACACGATCGGAGGCTTGAGCACCTTGACCAATCCAATATTCTGCGCGTGCCATATCGAGCTTTAAGCGAATTTCTTTGCCGGCAGCAATAGGATTAAAGTAACCCAGCGATTCAATAAACCGGCCATCGCGTGAACGGCATTTGTCAGCTACAACAATATGATAAAAAGGGCGTTTTTTTGCTCCGCCGCGTGATAAACGAATAACAACCATGATATTAATTTTCCTCTGTTTTAAATCGATATTCCAAGCATTAAAGGCGTTGAATTATACGTGAGTTTTTCTTCGTTGCAAACCGGCAAGGTTAATTATGATTACTTAGCCTTACTCTTTTTGACCAGATTAAATATAAGCCTGATTATGACAGCTATGATTTAAAATGGCATTCCCGGCGGCATCCCCCCACTAAAAGGAAACTTTCCTTGAATTCCGCGCATCAGTTTCATCATGCCACCTTTTTTCGACATCTTTTTCATCATTTTCTGCATTTGGCTAAACTGTTTTAGCAGCTGATTAATCGCCTGAATCGATGTCCCTGACCCTAAAGCAATCCGGCGCTTATGCGAATTTTTTATCCCATCGGGGAAGCGGCGTTCTTTTCGTGTCATGGAATTAATAATGGCTTCAATCTCTACTAGCTTTCTATCGTTAAATTGGCTTTTCACCTGATCAGGTAATTGGTTCATGCCTGGCAGTTTGCTCATTATCCCCGTGATGCCACCCATCTTATGGATTTGCTTAAGCTGATCACGGAAGTCTTCTAGATCAAAGGCTTTACCCTTTTTAATTTTTTTAACCAGCTTTTCCGCTTTAGCTTTATCTAAATTACGCTCTGCTTCTTCTACTAAGGTGAGAATATCGCCCATTCCCAAGATACGGGAGGCGACACGATCTGGATAAAAGGGTTCAAGTGCATCAATTTTTTCGCCAACGCCAATGAATTTAATCGGTTTACCCGTGACATGGCGTATGGAAAGAGCCGCACCACCTCGGGCGTCACCGTCTGCTTTGGTCAGGATGATACCCGTAATCGGCACGGCTTCATTAAATGCTTTCGCCGTGGTAACAGCATCTTGTCCCATCATACTATCAACGACTAATAAGGATTCAACCGGGTTGATAGCGGCATGGAGTTGTTTAATCTCCGCCATCATTTCCTCATCAATATGCAAGCGGCCTGCGGTATCGATTAAGACTACATCAATGACCTTGTTCTTAGCTGCCTGAATAGCGGCAAGCGCAATTTCAACAGGGGATTGCTGAGAATGACTGGAGAAGAATTCGACCTCGACTTGTTTAGCTAAGGTTTCTAACTGATCAATAGCAGCAGGGCGGTAAATATCGGCACTGGCAACTAATACACTTTTTTTCTGATTGTGCTTAAGCCAGCGGGCTAACTTAGCCACCGTCGTGGTCTTACCCGATCCCTGTAAGCCTAGCATTAAGACGACGGCAGGGGGTTGTACTTTTAGGTCTAGTGCCTCATTGAAATCTCCCATGAGAAAGACGAGCTCATCATGGACTAATTTAATCAGTACTTGGCCGGGCGTGAGGCTTTCCATGACTTCCTTGCCAATGGCTTTTTCCTGGATATGGTCGATGAAATCTTTCGCTACCGGCAGGGCCACATCTGCTTCCAATAAGGCAATGCGAATATCACGTAAGGTGTCTTTAATATTGTCTTCTGTCAGCCGACCTTGGCCGGTGAGTTTCTTGATAACCTTGCTTAAACGATCAGATAAATGATTAAACATGTATTTTCAACCGCGTTGTAATGAGAATTGGGGGAAGTATACATAAAAATTTTCCTGAGAGCCAAGCGCTAGTGGCGTCAGTATGAGCCTCTTTCTTGCGAGTAGTAGGAATCTTTGCTACTTTGATATTTAATTTTAAAGAAGTAGGCGATTTGGTTTGACTCAATTTCAGATTTTTTTATTCAGTTTAATCTTACTCTTGCTTATCCTGCTTGCTGCTTTTTTCTCTTGCGCCGAAACAGGCTTAATGGCGGTGAATCATTATCGTCTACGGCATAAAGCGCGTATGAAGAAGCGGTATGCGATGCGATTGTTACAACTGTTAAAGCGCCCTGATCGGGTATTGGGTGCTATTTTAATTGGTAGCACTTTTACGAATATTCTTGCTTCATCCCTTGCTACCTTGCTGGCTTTTCATTTCTTTGGGGACAGCGGTGCATTGGCAGCGGCCATTATACTGGGATTTGTTATTTTCATTTTTGCGGAAATTACCCCGAAGACGTTAGCTGCATTTTATCCTGACCAAGTGTCGCGGTGGGTGGCCTATCCTATTTATTTACTGTTGAAGGTGTTATATCCCATCGTTTGGCTTGCGAATACTATTACGAATGGCCTGCTAAAATTATTTCGTATCCGTGTGAGAGAAGAAATCATCAAACCGCTTTCTCGTGAGGAGCTACGCACTGTCGTTTACGAGACAGCAGGAAAAATTTCCCGTCAATATCAAAATATGCTGCTCTCTATTTTAGATTTAGGCAAACTCACCGTCGATGATGTGATGATTTCCCGGCATGATATTGTGGGGATTGATATTGAAAAAGCATGGGAAAAAATTAGCGAACAACTTCATCGAACCTCACAAGATTGGTTGCCGGTTTATCGTGGTAATGTGAATCAATTAATTGGAGTGTTATCTGTTCGTGATGTATTAAAGCCTTTATTATCACAAAATTTAATGAATAAAGAGTTATTGGAGCAATTTATTCAAAAGCCTTATTTCGTTCCTGAAGGTACACCGCTTAATGTGCAGCTTGCTTATTTTCAACGTAATCATGACAAAATTGCATTTGTGGTGGATGAGTATGGAGAAATCCAAGGATTGTTAACGTTGAATGATATTTTGGAAGAAATTGTAGGTGATTTAGCACCCACTATTTCCGGTGTTAAGCGGGTAGAGGAGCAACCGGATGGTAGTTATTTAGTGGATGGAGCTGTCACGATCCGGGAATTTAATCGAATGAGTGGATGGAAGCTGCCATTACGAGGGCCGAGGACGATAAATGGGTTGATTATTGAATATCTTGAAGCATTGCCACGCATGGGAACAGCGGTCTTGATTGCGGGGTATCCGATTGAAATTATTCAAGTAAAAGACAATCGCGTGAAATTGGCGCGGGTTTTTCCGAAAATTTAAATATTCAAATAACTAACAGGTATTATAAAAACACCTTCAAAATAGATTACATTATTCTTATAAGTAAGAAGAGAGGAGTATGGCCATGCCTGAAGGGATACCTATTAAGGAATACATCGAACAATTTAGGCAAGCAATAGAAAAAATACGGCAGGTTGTCGATTATGATTTCGTCGCACAGATTGGTGATGAAGAGCATAATTTCATTAGTGTGACAGTTAAGGAAGGTGATAAGGACGATGTTAATAATTTAATTCAGCTTCTTTTGTCCACTTTCACCGTGTTAGAAGAAGATGATATTAAAGAAATGGTGAATGAGCAAAATGATAATGGAGAAACAGCATTACATTTGGCAGTACAAAAAGGGGATAGTGAGATAGTTAAGTTATTACTTAAATATGGAGCCGATCCAACTATTTTGACAAATAAAGGTGAATCCTGTTTTCAAATAGCACTTCGTCACGATAGATCCGATATTCTTGCTTTATTGCCTTTAGAAAGTTTGCCTCATTTACCTAAGAAGCTTCATTTTATTTGGACGGGAGAGCCTATCCCAGCAGAGTATTTGAGGGTGATTCGCAACTTATCTGAGTGTGCAGACGCTAGTGGATTTGAGTTAAATATTTGGGGAAATGATGTAAAAAATATTGAAAAAGCAATAGAAAGAGAAGTGCGAAAAACAAAAGCGGTGGATGTTGATATGCCATTTAAATTTTCTAATATAAAAATACATCATTTTAATGAACTGATTCCTAATATGGAGTTGGATCCGTTTTATCATCAAGATAATCGATTACGTGAATTTGCAAAAAATATAAATCGGGAAATGGTTGGTTTTAAAAATTTAGGCAATTTGTCTGATTTTTTGCGTCTTGAAATTTTAAGGCAAGAAGGTGGTTATTACTTTGATTGCGATACCGAATTTTTTACTACTGATGCTGTACTAACAAGTGATACACCTCCCTTAGGTATATTATTTAATATTACGACAGGTGATAAGGATATGGAGGTGAACAATGATATAATGGGGGCTTTACCAAATCATCCTTTAATCGAACGGCTAATTATTCAAACTATAAAAAATTATCAAGCATTGGATAAAAAATTAAACGACAACGAGAAGGAACTTTATGGTGTCCTTGAGAATTTAACAGGAGTCAAGGTGCGCCCATGGACAAACAAAATGGATGTAAAACGTTATCCTTTCGGAGCAGAAATTGATCCCAAAAATAAAGCACTTTGGTACATTCCTCATCGAGCTATTCTTTCTAAAGATGCAGCAGGACCTGGCGCTTTGCTCACCGTTTTAAAAGAATATTGTAACGAGAAGCAACTGAAATATTCAGATATCAAAAAAACGATGGGGTTAGGGCATGGTAAAATAGCTGGAATTAAAGTGACGAATCACAGCGATCAAACTTGGTTAAAACGCCCTAAAAATACTCGTTATTTTGATACAGATTCTCTACCAAATAAATCCACACTTTTTCATCGAGGGAAAAAGGTAAAAGGTAAAGAGAAAGTACAAAAGGAAGCAAAAAAATCCCGGAAATTAGATAAGTTGAATAAGTGATGTCTACTTGATTACCAACGCCGCCACCACCCGCCGATTTTCCGCCGACAGTGCGTTAAATGTCCGGCAAGCTGCCCCCGTATTCATCACTTCCACGCCTATCCCCCGATTAATCAATTCCCCGTATACCTCTACTGCCAATAGAACATGCCTTTCCCCCGTTCCAATCAACAAGATATCCGGCTTTAACTCTATAATCGCCCCAAACGATTCCCGCCCTATCTCTCTTGCAGTCTGAGGTGACCAATTTTCGATCAATTGATCCGGCGTAACAATAATGCTAGCCGTCAGCACTTTCTCATTCACCTGAATTACCCCTGGCTTAAAAGCGCGTATCTGAAAAGTCGCATTATTTTCATCTAAATTGAAGGTGGTCACTGTGGTATTCTCCAACTTTCATTGACAGCTACAATTAGGCTGATTATGTTACCAAATTATCTCAACCGATACCTCTGAAGGAGGCCGCTATGACCCATACTCCCTATAAAAGCGTTGCCGGCGCCTTGCTATTCTGCGTCTTCCTCGGCCCTATTGGGCTTTTATATGCTTCTTTCTGGGGCGGTTTCATCCTGATTCTGCTTGCTACCGTTTTTATCTGCGGCAAGCTCGCTTTCCTGACCCTCGCTGTTTGGATTGCAAGCTGTATTTGGGCCGTGGGTGCGGTTGAGTCTTATAATAAAAAATTACGGGGTTAACCCCTTTATGTCAAAACACATTCTCAGACGCAGCTATCAGGAAGAAATAGCAGCTTCTTTAAGCGAATTACACCCTTTATTACGCCGTATTTATGCAGCACGTCAAGTTCAATCCGTAAAAGAATTAGATAATTCATTAGAAGGCTTGCTTCCTTACGAATCTTTATTAGGCATCCAGGAAGCTGTGCGTCTGTTGGGTGAAGCTGTCATGGGCAATCAGAAGATTTTGATTGTGGGGGACTTTGACGCGGATGGGGCGACTAGCACAGCCGTCGCTGTACGTGCTTTACGTAGTTTTGGGGCACAGCAAGTGCAATTTCTCGTCCCTAATCGATTTGCTTATGGCTACGGGCTGACCCCTGAAATCGTCGCTGCAGCACAACCGTTTGGACCCGATTTAATCGTCACTGTTGATAATGGGATCGCCAATCATGCCGGTGTCGAAGCGGCTAAGTCCCGGGGGATTCGGGTCGTTATTACCGACCATCATTTGCCTGCTGCCACTTTACCGCCGGCCGATGCCATTATTAACCCCAATCAGCCTGGCGATCCCTTTCCCAGCAAGCATCTGGCAGGAGTAGGAGTCATTTTTTACGTGATGTTGGCCTTACGCCGCCATTTAGCCAATGCTGGCTGGTTTGAGCAGAAACACCTGCCTGAGCCTGTCATGTCCCGCTTGCTAGATATTGTAGCCCTTGGAACCGTCGCTGACTTGGTACCGCTAGATTATAATAATCGCATTCTCGTCTATCAGGGTCTAAGACGTATCCGCGCCGGTCAATGCATTCCCGGTATTGTGGCCTTACTCGAATTAGCCGGCCGTGATTTTAAACGCACGGGTGCCGCCGATTTAGGCTTTGCTGTCGCCGCTCGTCTAAACGCAGCAGGACGCCTGGATGACATGTCTTTAGGCATCGAATGTTTACTCAGCGATGATGCCGCTCATTCCCGCGAAATTGCCCGCTTACTCGATCAATTAAACGATGAACGCAAAAGTATAGAACAAGACATGCAATCGCAAGCCCTCAGTGCTTTAAATAAATTAGCAGCTCAACTAAAAGGCGAATTACCACGCGGCTTATGCTTATATGATGAAACCTGGCACCAAGGTGTCATTGGTATTCTCGCTTCTCGTATCAAAGATCGTTTTCACCGGCCTGTCATTGTATTTGCACCTAGCCAAGAAGATGAATTAAAAGGATCGGCTCGTTCTATTACGGGTTTACATATTCGCGATGTATTAGCCTTAATCGATGCCAAATACCCGGAGCTGATTAAAAAGTTTGGCGGTCATGCGATGGCAGCAGGTCTCACGATCACGCGTAAGGTTTTTGATCAATTTACCCAATTGTTTGATGAGGTGGTCTCTCAACATTTAACTGAAGCCCAATTACAGCATTCCCTCCTCACTGATGGGAGCCTTCATCCTGACGAATTAACGCTCGAAGTCGCCCTGATGCTGCGCGATGCCGGCCCTTGGGGGCAGGCATTCCCTGAGCCTCTTTTTGATGATGTTTTTCACGTCATGGAGCAGCGCATCGTGGGTGATAAGCATTTGAAATTACGACTGGTTAAGGACGAAAAAATCCTCGATGGGATTGCCTTTTTTGTGGATACGCAAGCATGGCCTAATCATCGCTGCCAATCTGTCCATGCTGTCTATCGTCTAGATGTAAACGAATATAAAGGGCGTAGTAACGTCCAGTTGATTATTGACCATCTGCAAGCACTAGGATAACCCGCTAAAAAAAGAGTAAAATACTCTCTTACTATAAAATAAATCGTCCGGGGAGTTTATGGCTGCTATCATTACTGCTGAACAAGGTATTGATAAAAAAAGGGCCCTTTTTATTGGTTATATTAGCTGGTTTTCCGTCGCTCTCTTTTTTTTCTATCAATACATTTTACGCGTCGCACCCGGTGTCTTGGTGACAGACTTGCGCCAGGATTTTCATTTAACAGCTAATCAGTTTTCTACTTTAGGTGCTTATTATCTTTATGCGTATTCTTTATGCCAGATTCCACTAGGCATTATTATTGATTGTGTTGGGGTAAGAAAAACCGTGCTTGCTTCCATGGTGTTATGCATAGGCGGTGCTTTCTTATTTGCTTTCGCACCTACTTTATGGCTGCTGCAAGCGAGTCGAATGTTGATGGGATTAGGATCCGCATGCGCTTTCATTTGTTCACTTAAATTAGTGATCGATTACTTGCCTGTCGGCCGCCGGGGTTTTTTAATGGGCATGACGTTAACCTTGGGAACAATCGGCGCACTGACTGCTGGGAAACCATTAGCACTGCTGGCTGATACGTTAGGCTGGCGGCAGTCTATTTATTACATTGCATTTTTTGGTTTAGTGATTTTAGCGATTGCATTTTTTATTTTGCCAAAAGCACGAAAAGAAACACTCATTGGTATTTCGCCTGACATGCCTGCTCAAGTGGGCCAATCTCTCCGAGAAATCATCAGCTCCCGTCCAGTCATGATGTATGCCTTTTTAGCTATTTCTATTTACACTCCTCTATCTGTGATGGCGGATTTATGGGGTGTTGCTTTTTTGATTCAAAAATATGAATTGGTACGCGCCGAAGCTGCCAAAATTAGTATGATGACTTATTTAGGTCTCGGTTTAGGTTCGTTGGTACTGCCTTGGTTTAGTGAAAAATATCAACTTCTAAATCGCAGTATTCGCATTTCCATTGTCGGTGTATTGGCGGTATTTGGGTTATTGTTATATGGCCCGCTAGTTTCTCCCATACTTCTCATGATGCTTTTAACCCTATTAGGTATTTTTTGCGGCGCTGAAATGCTTTGTTTTACCGGAGCAGGCCAGCATACTCACGTCCGCAATGTCGGGATGACATTAGGAGTCGTGAATACTTTAAATATGCTAGGCGGCGGCTTATTACAACAAGTAATAGGTATTGGCTTAGATGAGCTGTGGAGTGGTAAACTCGATAGCTTCGGCGTGCGATTCTATAGTACGGAAGAATATACCATCGCGCTTTCAGTGTTGATGTTAGTGATCCTGGTTTGCTGTGTGTTGTCTTTTCGATTACCTAGGGATAAAGTGAGAGGATGAAAGAAGCAAATTATTGTCCGCATTGTTATCCTGCTTATGCAAATCATAAACAAGAAAAAATCGACAGCATGCTCGATTTTTATTTTGCTGCACCTTTAGGCCGTGCTTTTACGACTATTTTCCCCCAAGCTTTGTTTAGGCGCACAGGTAAAGTTATTTTGCGGGCTGTGTTAAGCTTTTCTCAATTCATACAACATGCCCAATTAACCGATGTGCTTGACCGATCGCAGTTAAATAACGGTATTTTAGTGATTTGGGATGAAGCCAAAAGGCGTGGGTTAGAAATATTTAATATTACATTTGGTAATAAACATACACAGCATTTTATTTTACGCTGGAAGGGTAAAACTTATCATTTTGATAGAAGCCCGATTTATCTAGTGACAGAAAAATGTCATCATTATGACGATGCTAGAAAATATGATGATAAGTCTGTATTTAAAAAATTACTGCTTCACCATCATCTACCTTGTCCGCAAGGTGATGTTTTTTTCTCTGCAAAGAAGGCTTTCGATTATGGTTTAAAATTAGGATTTCCGTTAGTTGTGAAACCGGCAGTTTCTTCTTTTAGCCGTCATGTTTCTTTTAATATTCAATCTGAAACAGAGCTGCGGAAAGCAATTGAAGTGGTAAAGCAAGTAAATTGCCGAGTAGTGGTAGAACAATACATTCCCGGTGATGTACATCGTGTCACACTATTAGATAAGACTATTGTTGCTTCCACTAAGCGTCAAGCAGCGAGTATTGTGGGTGATGGTGTCTCGACCATTGAAAGATTAATTGATGAAAAAAATAATCATCCCTGGCGTGGTGAACCTAAACAGCTTGATTGTACGTTGCATAAAGTCGAGATAAATTCTCACTTGCAGCAGTTTTTAGCAAAGCAGGGTGTCAATTTAAAAACAAAACTTAAAAAAGACCAACGAATTTTTCTTTCGAATAAAATCAATAATGGGAATGGCGCAGATGTCACGAATGTGACGGCTGATATTCATCCAGAAAATAAAAAACTCTTTTTGAAAATCCATCAAATTTTAAATGTGCCGCTATCAGGGATAGATTTCATTTGCCAGGATGTTTCTATTCCTTGGCAGCAGCAGTCATTTGCGGTGATAGAAAACAATAGCTTGCCTTATATTGATGCACATCATTATCCATCGGTAGGGGAGCCGATTAATGTGGCGGAGAAGGTATGGGAGTTTGTGTTGAGTGCCTTGTGAATTAATTTTTTAAAAACAAATGCTTACTGATGCCTGATTTAAGGTAAAAAATGTTCTATCAAATGTGCTATCATTCGATAGAACAAATTATCGAGGTGATTTATGGATACTTTTACGGTAAGAGATTTACGAGAACGTACAGGAGCATTAATTCATGATGCGGAAGAGGGGAGACTCTCATTAATTACTAAACATGGTCGTCCTGTCTTTTTGGCGGTTCCATTTACCGAGGAGTTGTTAAATTTAGGATTACGAACCGCAATTGCAATTAAATTATATAAAGAAGAGGCATTAACTTTAGAAAAAGCAGCAAAATTAGCAAGTTTGGACATTGAAACATTTATCGAAAAATTAAGTCAATTAAAAATACCTGTAGTTAATTATTCTTCACAGGAAATGGAAAAGGAGTTGAAGGATTTTGGCTGATAATAAAATACTGGAGGAAGTGGCGCCGTTAATGCAAGAGCTAAAAAGCATTGGCTATTATTTATCTGAAGAATTAATTAAAGAAATTTTAGTCTTAGCAAAAGAGAAAAAGTAATCTTATGCCCGCAGTACTCGCCATCCATTGAAAGATGAATTTGGCAAGCTGGTGTATCCTTCATAATGCATAAATATTTAATAGATTCATTGGGTTTTCTTATAATCACATTTCTCTTATCAGCTTTACTGGACTGCTACTAATTGCTTTATAATATATCTATGGTGATTCTAATTTAGAAGATAATATGTTAAAGCATATATTCGAATATCTTATCTCTCCACGCATTAAATCAAATGCGATAGCCTACGATAATGCCAAAAATATAGTAGTAACAATGTTAGTTACCGTAGTCGCAGCACCCATTTATGCTTATTATTACTATTTTATCCAATATTATGTAGCGGCTTATGCGGTTTTAATTGAGGGTGGGATTATTTGTTTTGCGACGATTCTATTGAGGTATGTATCATTTATCACGGTTAGCAGAACATTGATAATTGGGTCGCTTATCATTTGCATTACCTTTTTATCTTATTTATTCGGTGGCATTATCTCACCACCTGTTTTTTGGCTGATTTTGCCTCCTATCATGTCAATTTATTTTGGGGAGGTAACCTCAAGTTTTCTTTGGTCAGCTTGCTGCGTCTTAATTACCATTAGTTTATATCTATTGCAGCTCGGGCATATACCTTTTCTATATTCAGTTAATGAAAAAATTTTATTCTTACAGATGATTGCCTTGTGTGGATTGATTATCGTAGCGCATATTTTATCGTTTTTCTTTGAACGAATGAAACACGAAGCTATTAAAGAAGCAAATTTAGCTAATCTTGAATTACAAGCCTCCAAAGACAAAGAAGAAGAATTAACCAAAATAATCAAATCCAATGCTTTATTGCAAAATATTTTAGATAGCTCCATCGAGTATTCTATTATAGCCACTGATTTAAAGGGGACGATCTTAACTTGGAATGCTGGTGCTGAACGGAATTATGGTTATACTTCTCGGGAGGTGGTAGGTAAAAATATTCACATTTTATCAACTGAGCCTGAGCTTACCCCTTCTCTTCAAAAAAAAGAAATGATTATAAAAAGAATTCGAAAAAATAATGAGTTTTTTTATGCATCTGTTATTGTTGATACACGCCGTGATAAATGGGGTACTCCTATTGGTTATTTGATTATTTCACGGGATATATCCCCTGAAATTGCGTTGCAGGAGAAATTATATGAAAAAAATACGGAGTTAACTAAAACCACTATTTTATTAAACAATATTTTGGAAAGTTCAATTGATTATTCCATTATCGCTTTAGATTTAACAGGAATAATCCTAACCTGGAATGTCGGTGCTAGGCGAGAATATGGTTATGAAGCTAGTGATGTAGTTGGTGCGCATATACAGAAACTAGAACCCTCAAATGGAACTCAACCTTATAGTTACAAACAATTTTTTCAGATGGCCCAACGCTATGGTAAGGCAGAAGGTATCTTCCAGCGTATGCGGAAAAATGGCGAGCGTTATTACGCCAGTATCAATGTGTACTTACGTAAAGATTCTGCGGGTGAACCTATTGGTTATTTACTGATTTCGCGCGATATCACTGAGAAATTAATGTTAGAGGAGCAAATAAAAAGAAATGAAGAGTTGGATAAGCTTAACCGGAGTATATACGAAGCCAATCAATTAAAAGATGCTTTTTTAGCAAATATGTCGCATGAATTACGTACCCCTTTACATGCCATATTAGGGTTTTCACAAATAATACGTGGAGAGGTATTAGGGCCTATTACTTTGGAACAACAGCAAGCAATGGATGATATCATTTCGAGTGGTAAGGATTTGCTGCGATTGATTGATAGCATATTGGATCTCACTGTGATTGCTTCAGGCAAGTTAAAATTCAGTCCCCACCAAGTGAACTTAAGGGAAGTTGTCAATGCCACGGCGAGCGTGTTCAAGCTTGAGCTTGCTAAAAAAAATTTACATTTAACTGCCCATGTGGATGCAAATGTTCCCGTGGTGTTCATTGATCCAGAACGGTTAAAGCAAGTGTTATATAATTATTTATCAAACGCTATTAAATTTACTTCTAAAAATGGTCATATAAAATTACGGATTAGATTGGAGGGTAATAATTATTTCCGTATTGAAGTAGAAGATACCGGGATTGGTATTAAACCTGAGGAAATATCGAAATTGTTTATGAGATTTCAACAATTAGATTCCAGTATTACTAAAAAATATGCAGGTACGGGGCTTGGTTTATCCATTGTTAAGCAAATAGTGGAAGCGCAAGGTGGGCAAGTAGGGGTCACTAGCAAATTTGGTGTAGGCAGTATTTTTTACGCTATTTTGCCTTGTTGTTATACGCCAGAAAATATAGGTATGAATGTTTATGAGTAAGAAGCCATTAATCTTAATCGTTGAAGATAACGAAACCAACCAGAGGTTGGTCGCTACTACGTTGGTCAAGTATGGTTACCAGGTGATGACGGCAAGTAGTGCGGAAGAAGCATTCGAGAAAATTGATCAGCAGATACCGGATTTGATTTTAATGGATTTGCAATTACCTGGGATAGATGGTTTGCATCTTACAAAACTCCTCAAGCAGCAGGCTAGTACAAAAAATATTATTATTATCGCGTTAACAGCTTACGCGATGAAAATAGATGAAGAAGAAGCGTTGGAAGCAGGCTGCGATGGATATATTTCCAAGCCTTATGATGTGATGAAGTTACCAGCATTGCTTGGGGGTTTTTTTAAGTAAGTATGGAAAAATTATCCTTATTTCAAAGTGGCGGCCGCTCTGCTATGCGCCTTCAATCCATTATCGGAAGTAGCATTGGCAATATCCTAGAGTGGTATGATTTCGGCCTCTTTGAAATATTTTCTCCCACATTAAGCCAGCTCTTTTTCCCTTCTTCTGAGCCTCACGCTGCTTTGATCCTGACTTTCGGATTATTTGCTATCGGCTTTTTATGCCGACCCCTAGGGGCATTAGCCTTTGGCTATCTTGGCGATAAGAAAGGCCGTGTTATCACGTTGCGTTTAGCGATACTGCTCATTAGTCTTCCCACTTTATTGAT
>JAJPJH010000078.1 GCA_021324335.1 Gammaproteobacteria bacterium | reverse complement strand
GAGGATCTCTTTATTTATTATAGTAAAAGCCGCCTTGCTTTCCAAAGGAATGGTAAAGCCAGCAACTGGGCTGACACAGAAAAAATCACCAGAAAAATGAGGGAGGTATCATACAAAACCCCCATCAAAGCACTGCCCAAAAACCAGCACACTCCAAAAATGGCATTAAAGACGCCATAAGCTGATCCGCGTTTCTCTTTTGGAACAATATTACCGATGATAGCACGCATCAGTGAATTTTGAGCGCCATAGCCTATGCCCCATACAATCACGCCTAGCACCGCCCACTGAATATTACCGAAGAAAACCAGGGGAGCAAAGAGGCTTGCTATCGCTGTCATCATGACGAGAACAATAAACCCTTTGCGATCATAAAGATGGCCAAGCCAGGGTGCCATCACAATGTTAGTACCTAAAGCGATAGCATAAGTGATGGGTATCCAGAGAGGGGAAATCAATTGTTCTTTACCAAAATGATAGGCGATCAAAGCAAAATCCGCATAACCCAGAGCGACTAAAGAAGCGCCTATCAAGTAAATCCAAAAAGGCTTGTTAGCTTTGAGTGTAGTAAAAGCAAGAGGCTTGCTTTGGGCTTCTAATGTTTTCGGATCAGGATAGAGAAAACAAGAAATAAATAACACGCCTAATGCAGCCATGGCAGGAATCGCTAACATCGCAAAAGCATGTTGATAATGACCATGCCAATAGAGAATAAGTGCGACCAGTAAAGGACCTAACATGGCGCCTGTTTGGTCCATGGCTTCATGTAAGCCGAATCCCCATCCCATTCCCATACGCTGGGCTGCATGCGATAACATCGCATCGCGTGCAGGATTCCGAATACCTTTACCCGCACGTTCTGCCACGATTAAAAAACTAGCTGTCCACCATCGGGTTGTCAAAGCAAGTAAGGGAACGGCTAAAAGATTGATGAAATATCCCAGTATCGCAATAAGCCAATAACGATGACTACGATCAACAAAATAGCCGGAAAAAAGACGCAATCCATAGCCAAAAAATTCACCGAACCCTGCTACAAATCCGACAATGGCACCGCTCGCCCCCAAGGTCCCTAAATAAGGACCGGTGATACTGCGCGCGCCTTCATAAGTCATATCGGCTAATAAACTGAGGATGCCCATTAAAACGACGAATTTAACGGCGTCTTTTTTGGTAATATTTGCCGTCATGACTCTACTTTTTCCAACTCGGTTTTCAATGTGGGTAAAATCGTGAATAAATCACCAACTAATGCATAATCTGCAATTTCAAAAATGGGGGCGTCGGGGTCTTTATTAATTGCCACAATCACTTTACTGTCTTTCATGCCTGCTAAATGTTGAATAGCCCCTGAAATACCCACAGCAATATACAAATCAGGTGCCACGATTTTACCGGTTTGGCCAACTTGATAATCATTTGGTGCAAAACCTGCATCCACTGCAGCCCGTGAGGCACCCACCGCAGCCCCTAAACAATCGGCTACTTCTTCAATCAGTTTAAAATTTTCTGCACTCTTCAACCCACGACCACCTGAAATGACGATGCGAGCAGAAGTCAGTTCAGGACGTTTTGATTCGGTTAATTGTTGGCTTTCAAAACGCGATAAATGATTGGGAATCGCTTGGGGAAGCACTTCTAATTTAGCACGAGCTTGCTGAGTCGCTTTTGTAGGAGCAAAAGCAGTCGTACGAATAGTGAGAATCTTAATTTTTTCTTGCAATTGTTCCGTCTCGAGCACATTGCCTGCATAAATAGGACGGACAAACGTATCACCCGAAATAATTTTAATGACATCACTCACCATCGCGGTATCAAGTAAAGCCGCTACTCGTGGTAAGAGATTTTTTCCGAAGGTTGTGGCAGGCGCTAAAATATAATCATACTGTTTACCCACTTCTGCGATCAGCGCTGCACAATTTTCAGCAAGTTGATGTTGATACACTTCATGATCAGCGAGAAAAACGGTTTGTACATCCGGCAATAAACAAACTTGCTCTGCTACTTTCTGACACCCTCCACCTATTACCAGTACATCGATAGGATGACCTAATGTTTTGGCTGCTGTCAGTGTATGGTAGGTAGCAGATTTCAAAATGTGATTGTCATGTTCAGCAATGATTAATGTTTTCATCAGATCACCTGTTTTTCTTTTAAACGCTCTATCAATTCCGCCACACTTTCTAAACGTTCTCCTGCACGGCGTTTTTCTGGGAGTGCAACATTTACTATTTTAAAGCGCGGTTGCAGATTGAGGTTTAAGGTATCAGCGGGCACAATCGTCAAGGGTTTACGCTTCGCCTGCATAATATTGGGTAAAGAAATGTAACGGGGTTCATTTAAACGTAAATCTGTCGTCACAACAGCAGGTAATTTTAAAAAAACCGTTTCCATTCCACCGTCAATTTCGCGCGTCACACTCACGCCGTCATCACGAAATTCTAATTTCGACGCAAACGTACCTTGCGGCCAATTTAATAATGCCGCTAACATTTGGCCAACTTGGTTATGATCTGTATCAATTGCCTGTTTTCCTAAAATCACTAATTGAGGCGATTCTTGATCAACAAATGATTTTAGGATTTTTGCAGCAGCTAAAGGCTGAATCTCAGTGTCGGTTTGCACTAAAATAGCCCGATCTGCTCCCATCGCAAGCGCGGTACGTAATGTTTCCTGACATGCCTCACTGCCTATCGACACTACCATGATTTCACTCGCTAACCCTTTTTCTTTAATGCGAATGGCTTCTTCAACTGCAATCGCATCGAAGGGATTCATAGACATTTTAACATTGGCCGTTTCAACACCTGAGCCATCAGATTTAATACGAACAGATACTTGATAATCGATTACTCTTTTTACCGCTACGAGAATTTTCATCCTCTTGCTCCATGTTAAAATAACGTGCAGATGGTATCATTTCACTCCTAACAGACACAATAAAACCAACTAAAGGAAGTGAACCATGGAAATCAAAAATTGCGCAGCTATCATTACAGGCGGAGCTTCTGGTATGGGGGCTGCGACGGCTAAACATTTAAGCAAACTGGGTGCCAAAGTAGCTTTATTTGATCTTAATCTCGATGCGGCAAAAAAACTAGCAGAGGAAATTGATGGTTATGCCGTTTATTGTGATGTCACGCAGGCAGAAAGTGCAGAAAAAGCCATTGCAGAAGCTGAAAAACATCAGGGACCTGCTCGGATTTGTATTAATTGTGCAGGAATTGTGCATGCCAAACGGGTGGTAGGCCAGCAAGGCCCCATGCCATTAGATGAATTCCGTAAAGTCATTGATATTAATCTCATTGGTACCTTCAACATCATGCGCGTGGCTAGCGCTGCAATGACATCTTTAGCCCCGATTGGAAATTCTGGCGAACGGGGAATCCTTATCAATACCGCTTCCGTAGCAGCTTTCGAAGGACAAATCGGTCAAGCAGCCTATAGTGCTTCTAAAGGCGGTATTGTTTCAATGACCTTACCCGTCGCGCGTGAATTAGCCCGCTTTGGCATCCGTGTAATGGCAATTGCACCTGGCTTAGTCGATACGCCTATGTTCCAGAAAATTACTCCCGAAGCGCGGGCTTCTTTAGGCGCTTCTGTGCCTTTCCCCAAACGCTTAGCTCATCCTGAAGAGTATGCAGCCCTCGTTCAGCACATCATTGAAAATCCAATGTTAAATGGGGAAGTGATACGTCTTGATGGCGCACTGCGTATGCAAGAAAAGTAAGATAGCCTCGCCAAAAGTCGGCTATATCTTCATTATCTAAAAGCCGATATAATACCGGTCATTCCTGCAAAAACGGGATAAGAAAATAAGCAGCGAGGAAGTCCGTTATGTTAAAACGCATCCTTTTGTTTATAGGTACGAATATTCTCGTCATCGCGACGATTTCTATCATTACTAGTGTACTGGGATTACACCATTATCTGACTGCTTATGGCATTAACTATACGCAACTAGCCATTTTTTGTCTTATTTGGGGCATGACGGGAGCCTTTATTTCTCTCTTGCTGTCTAAATTCATCGCCAAAATGACCATGGGTGTCGTCACTATTAATCCGAAAAATGCGACTCGCGAAGAGCATTTTCTCCTTGATATCGTCTATGACTTAGCACGAAAAGAAGGCTTTAATACGTTGCCTGAGGTAGGGATTTATCGCTCCCCTGAAGTCAATGCATTCGCCACCGGCCCTTCTAAAAATCATGCGTTAGTGGCCGTCTCATCGGGTTTGCTCGTTAAGATGAATCGCGGTGAGATTGAAGCTGTCCTCGGCCATGAGATTTCCCATATTGCTAATGGCGATATGGTCACCATGACTTTAATTCAAGGGGTAATCAATTCTTTTGCCCTCTTTTTATCACGTATTGCTGCTTACGCCGTTTCAGCCGCGTTATCCCGTAATGAAGACCGCGGCGAGATTTCTTATATGACCTACAGTATCTTAACCATTATCTTTGATATCCTCTTTACCCTCTTAGGAACCCTGTTAGTAGCCGCTTTCTCGCGTTGGCGAGAATACCGTGCTGATCGTGGCGGGGCTAAACTAGTGGGACGTGAGAAAATGATTGCAGCCTTAAAACGCTTGCAAGACACGACGGAAATTATCGATCATCGGGCACCTTCACTTGCTGCACTGAAAATAAATCAACATTCGAGTTGGTTGGAACTTTTTTCTAGTCATCCACCATTAGAAAAGCGCATTGCACGATTAGAAAGCTTATAGGGATTTTCACATTTATGTCTTTAATAAAACGAATTAAGCAGCTCATTATTGGGCATCCACTCAATCCATTTAATCCACAAATTTTACGCCATGTTTCTCTGATCGCTTTCTTCGCATGGGTGGGGTTAGGTGCTGACGGTTTATCTTCTTCCTGTTACGGTCCTGAAGAAGCGTATATTGCCTTGGGACCCCATACCCATTTCGCTCTCTACATTGCCATCGCCACTGCTATCACTGTTTTCGTTATCGCAGTGGGGTATAACCAAGTCATTGAGCTCTTTCCTAGCGGCGGGGGGGGTTATAAAGTTGCTTCCCAATTATTGGGAGCGCATGTTGGCTTAGTTTCTGGCGCCGCTTTAATTGTAGACTATGCTCTTACCATTGCGGTTTCTACCGCAAGCTCAATGGATGCGATTTTCAGCTTACTTCCATCTGATTTTTTAGCTTATAAATTATTGGCCGAAGTCGGACTCATTTTTCTCTTACTGATTTTAAATATGCGCGGTATGAAAGAATCCATCAAAATACTCATGCCTATTTTTTTAGGATTTTTCATTATTCATATTATTTTAATTGGATATGGTATTGGAGCCCACCATAAAGGATTAATGTTGATTATTCCTCAAACAATAGAAGAAACGCGTAACACCATTGCAGCTGTCGGCTGGGTCCCCGTTTTAGCATTGACTTTACATGCTTACTCACTGGGCAGCGGTACATACACCGGTCTTGAAGCCGTTTCTAATAACGTCAACCGATTACGTGAACCGCGTGTTGTCACCGGCAAATGGACCATGTTGTACATGGCAATTTCCTTAAGCGCTGTCGCGGCAGGTATCATTTTACTGTATTTATTATGGGCACCTAAACCTGTTCCCGGCGAGACCTTAAATGCAGTCGTTTTCCATTCTATTTTAGGCAATTCCAAATTTGGCGAAATGACTTTGCTCATCACCCTTTTGCTGGAAGCTGGTTTGCTTTTCGTGGCCGCCAATACTGGGTTTCTCGCCGGTCCTAGCGTCTTAGCGAATATGGCCATCGATGGCTGGATGCCCAATCGTTTTCGTCATCTTTCCACGCGCTTAGTCATTCAAAATGGTCTCATCTTGTTTGGTATTTTCGCGCTTGGCATTTTATTATGGTGTCGTGGTAAAGTCTCATTGCTAGTTGTTTTATATAGTATCAATGTATTTGTCACTTTCTCCTTATCGCTTTTTGGTATGTGTGTCTATTGGGCCCGGCATCGGACCAAAGCCTCTCCTCGATGGTTGTGGCGGTTACTCTTTTCATTCTTTGCTTTTTGCATTACCAGCAGCATTCTATGCGTGACACTGATTTCTAAATTCCAATCCGGGGGCTGGTTAACAGTAGTCGTCACCTGTACTGTTATTTTTATTTGTTTATTAATCAAACGTCACTATCGCAATTTCAGCAAAAAACTAAATCAATTAGATGCTCAATTAAAACAACCCATTGTCCATCCCTTAAATCCTATCCCCGTTGACCCACAACAGCCAACTGCTGTCATTCTTGTGGGTAAAAGCCAAGGGGTTGCCATGCATACCTTATTGAATGTTATTCGCATGTTTCCGCGACATTTTAAAAATTTCGTTTTCTTAAGTGCGGGAATTGTAGATGTTGAAAGTTTTGCTGGTCAGGAAGAATTAGAAAAAATGCGCAGTAAGGTCAATGAAAATCTCCAATACTTCCTCGATTACTGCCATCAATATGGTATTGCCGCTGAAGCTTATGCTGGGTTTGGTACGGATACCGTAGAAGAGTTATCGAAATTAGCGGAAGAAATTAGTAAGAAATATTCTAATTGCATTTTCTTCTCGAGTAAGCTTATTTTTGATAAAGATAACTGGGTAACACGTATATTACATAATGAAACGCCACTTACTTTACAGCG
This sequence comes from Gammaproteobacteria bacterium, assembly GCA_021324335.1. Taxonomy (GTDB): domain Bacteria; phylum Pseudomonadota; class Gammaproteobacteria; order DSM-16500; family DSM-16500; genus Aquicella. Next base: position 27,199 of record JAJPJH010000078.1, on the reverse strand, counting down.
TAACCTACATCTACAAGGGAAAGAATTGGTGATATTGCCAATGAGAATTTAATCTTGGTTGCGAATGTCAGCAATAATACTAATGCAAGAAAATAACACCACTAACAAGGGTAAAATGAAACTCACATAATAGTTAGATTGAATACCTAATACGTTGAAGATAAATGCTTGTAAAAAATAGGTTAAAAGACTCACGATGATGAGAAAAGCCATGCAAGCTAGCCAATAAGTGACTTCTGGCCGATTTTCTCGGAATAAATGAGGTTGACGAATCGCTTTAGGGAATTTTTTAACTAGCCATATAACAGCTGCTTGACGTAAGCGCGGCTTTTCGACCCAATCCATTAACAAATAATAACCATCCATTTCTTGTAACGGACTTAACATGCGAAATGCGCCAATATAAGTATATAAGGTGAATAACCAAAGCATGCTTTGTAAATAGGGATTAGGAATAAGATAAATAAGGGAAGCAGAGAATCCTGCTACAATCACATCAACATAAACCCCTGCAAGATTAACAAGCATTCTACGTTTACGGCTGGCAAGCCACATGTCAGAGGTATCAGTAAATGCTATCGGCATCAGCCAATACCACCCCACGCCAATATAATGAACTTCACGCCCGTATGCTTTAACAGCAAAAGCATGCCCTAACTCATGGAAAATTACACCGGCAAGACTTAAAGGGATTAAGGTTAAAAATAACAACATACTGGCATGGACAATGCTGAATAACGCAATGACATTTTCAGCATTCATCAGAAAAGAGATAAAACCAAAAATCGCAACAAATACAAAAATGAGTTGCGCCGTTTTAGTAAAAAGATAGTGAATATATTTTTCATACCATCGAGTTACCCATGCATCGGCATCTCCAAAAGCAATCCGTGTTTCTAATAAACGTCGAACAGATACTATCGCTCTTACCCAAAAAGGGCTAGCACGTGATGGAAGGGTCGATTGAATATGTAAATTAGTGATAAAATTTGATTTAGCCAACTTAGAAATTAATCCCGCCACGACATCTGGTGCAAATACTTTAAATTTTTCCGCCACATTTAAAGTGATATCCTGCATCGTATGCTTACCATCTAATTGCTCCCAGATAAATTCACCCTCTTCGGAAAGTTTAAAATAACTGCCGTTCTCTGCGTTTTTTAAGATGGTAATCGTCTGTCCATCTGCTGTCGGGCGTGGATGAACAGTCACGTTGGGATTTTTAAGTGGGCGACTTCTATCGACCATTAAAGTCATAAACATTTTTGCGACATCACTTTCTGATTCCATTAGCTCGGATAAATAGTCATATCGCAGCATTAATAACTCACAATCTTCTATTGCTCGTGCTGTTGCATTACGCAGTGTATTGGTGATCAATGTCGCTTCGCCAAATAACACTGGCGGTTTTAATAAGGCTAAGCGACGTTCTTGACTGTTTTCATCTTTAGTTAAAATTTCAATTTGACCGGTGCGAATTAAATAGCACTTATCTCCCTTTTCACCTTCATGAAATAAAATAGCACCAGCAGGTAAGGAAATTTCTTCCACATGGTCAGCTAACCACTGTAAACGGTGGTGGGAAAGTTTAGAAAAAGGTAATGATTGTTTAATTAATCGTATTCGTAGCATTTGAAGGGCAGCAGCAGACATAGAAGATTCTAATTGATGCCGATGCAAAAAATCGTATAGCTCTTTAATATCAAGTCGTAGTAATAACATGTCTGTTGCTGTGATGACCGTAGCAGTACGCTGGCCAGTAGCTGAATAGAACCCTGTATCATTTAAACCAATTGCTTCTTCCGGCCCTAGCACTGCAACGGGTACTTGGATCATTTTTTTACGATGCGGTACCTCGCGTACAACTTCTGCTTTGCCTTTTACAATGATATAAATACAATCTACCAGTTCATTTTCGGTTACAATTTTTTCAAAAGGCGTGTATTGCACTTCCTTCATTAAAGCCCCTAATTCTTTGCGCTGAACTAAGGAGAGTGCAGCAAAGCAAGGAAATTGCTGAATTAACCGTTGTCGTTCATCGTAATCAACCATAGCAGCTATTTTATTTTTCCTTTCTTCCCTCTCCTTAGTATAATGGATTTTTAGGATAAATTATTAGGTTAGGAGATAAATTATGGCCAGTATTACACTAAAAGGTACGCCGCTTAACACTTGCGGGGAATTGCCTGCTGTCGGTACGCACGCACCAGATTTTACAGTGACTAAAACAGATTTAAGTGAAATTAGGCTGAAGAATTATCTGGGTAAAAAAATTATATTGAATATTTTCCCTAGCTTAGATACCCCTACGTGCGCAGCTGCAATGTTAAAATTCAATGCCATTGCTGAAAAATTAAAAGATGTTTTAATTTTATGCATCTCAGCCGATTTACCTTTTGCACAAAAACGATTTTGTGCAGCTGAACATATGGATAATGTACAGCCTGTTTCCGCTTTTCGTCATCCTAGCTTTGGTCAAGATTATGGTGTCATGATCACAGATGGCCCATTAGCTGGGTTACTTGCACGTAGCGTCATTGTACTCGATGAGGAAGGGAAAGTAATTTACACTCAGCAAGTGAAAGAAATTACAGAAGAGCCGGATTATGCTGCGCTCACGGCCGTTTTGGAGAAAACATTGGCATAGAGTTAACTCCTAATAATTCCTTTACCTGCGCTTTCTCTGTTTCTGAAATATCGTTGCCCGATACATCTAAATAATGATCGAGGGATTGAAGAATTTGCTTTTTTACATCCGGATGGTTGGTAGGATCTTGGAGAAAATGATAAAGATACATAAAAGGAGTTTTGGTGATTTCCACAATATTATTACTCACTGTATCAATGGCTTTTCCACGAAGATAAACCACTACATGGGGAATAATGATAGCAGCAACCAGAAAAGCCACCGGCCCGGTGACACTATTAGCGAGAAGAGCTGCAACGGTAGGTACTATCGCTACACTTAATCCTGAACTTGCAGTTTCTATGCCGCATTTTACTGTATAGGCAAAGCTTTCTTCCAAGAAGGATTCTGATTTAGTAGGAGGTATAATTCCGTTGTAATATTCCAAGAGAATCTCTTGATATAAAGAAAAAAATGGTTTAAAGCATTCCTTATTATTAATATTTTCTAGATGAATAACCAATTGCCTCTGAAAAGCTCGTCGGCATTTTTTTACCATATCAATGCTTTGAATACCAAAAAGTCTAAATATTTTTTCTAATTCCCCTATGATGAGGGTATTCAAATCACTACCCCATAGTTTCATCCCATATACTTCCACCTTTTTTGTAGAGAACAACAAATTCTTCCTGTCAATTTTTTCCGACACAAATAGTAATGCGGAAGCAATAATCATCATTAATCGATAACAATTAGCAATAGAAATATCTTTTTGATATCGTGCTACACAAGAAGTGGTGATGAGAGTAAGAAAGGCAATTTGTGCATCTCGTTCAGGATTAGCAAAAAACCGATATTGCCGTCTAGTAATATCATGATAATTACAGGTTACATCCCTGATTCCTTCAATAAGCGTATCAAACATCTCCTTTGCATCAAATGGCTTCCTATCTTGCATATTCCATTTCCTGTATTCCTACTTGCTCACAGTATAAAAAGAAAAAATTAAGAAAATATTAAAAATTATAGTGTGCTATAGTAAAAGAGAAATATGAGGACAAGTGCATGAGTAACTTACAAGACATCCTCGAAAAATGGCAGAACGATTTGCAATTTCGAGAAAATTTAAAAAATCACCCTAACGAAACTGTCAAGATTTTGGAAGCGGCTGGTTTTAAAGTTAATTCAGAAGATTTGGCAAAAATCCGAGCAATGTTCCAGGTTGACCCATCTAAAAATGAACCACTGGATGATAGGATTAGTAAGTAATCTTTAATTCGGCTAGACTAATCACTTTCTCATTTTTACCTTAGGAAAAATCCACATGCAAATGGATCCTATTGTTATTGTCAGCTTTGCGCGAACCCCTATCGGCAATCTGCTCGGGGAACTGAAAGATTTTGCTGGCCATCAGCTAGGCAGCCATGTTATCCAAGCGGCTATAGCACGTGCTCACCTTGTACCGAGTGACATTCATGAAGTTATCATGGGCTGTGTTTTACCTGCCGGCCAAGGGCAAGCACCGGCTAGACAGGCTGCTTTAAAAGCAGGTATCCCGGATACGACACCTTGCACGACTATTAATAAGGTCTGTGGTTCAGCAATGAAAGCAGTCATGTTTGCTCATGATGAATTACTCGTCGGTTCAACAGATATAGTCATTGCCGGCGGGATGGAAAGTATGAGCAATGCGCCTTATTTACTGCGGAAAGCCAGGCAGGGCTATCGATTAGGACATGGTGAGTTATACGATCACATGATGTTAGATGGTTTAGAAGATGCTTATGACAAAGGCAAAGCCATGGGTTATTTTGCGGAGCAATGTGCGCAACAATATGGCTTTACCCGCAAACAACAAGATGATTATGCCCTCCGCTCCTTTGAACGGGCTCAACAAGCCACAGGTGATAATAAATTTTCAACAGAAATTGTGCCTATTATCTATCAAACTAAACAAGGCGAAGTGATTGTTGATAAAGATGAACATCCATTTAGTGTAAATCCCGAAAAAATTCCTAACTTATCGCCCGCATTTGTAAAAGATGGGACAGTTACAGCAGGCAATTCCAGTTCCATTGCAGATGGAGCAGCAGCGATTGTATTAATGCGTTTATCAGAAGCAGAAAAACGCGGCTTAAAACCTATCGCACGAATTATTGCGCATCACTCCAGTGCAAAAGCACCTAGCGAATTTGCGACCGCACCTGTTAATGCGATGCGCCGCTTAATGGAAAAAATTAATTGGAAAGTTGAAGATGTCGATCTCTTTGAAGTAAATGAAGCCTTTGCCGTGGTTGCTTTAGCAGCGATGCATGATTTAAACATTCCCCATGAGAAAATTAATATTCATGGCGGAGCCTGTGCATTAGGTCATCCTATTGGTGCAACAGGTGCTCGTATCATTATTACTTTGCTTTCTGCGTTACAGCAAACGAATTTAAAACGCGGTATCGCTTCCTTATGTATTGGCGGTGGGGAAGCGACAGCAGTAGCCATTGAAATGTATTAAATAAGGTAAGGTCTATGACACGTGAATCCATGGAGTTTGATGTTGTAATTGTCGGTGCAGGACCTGCAGGACTCTCTGCGGGTATTCGCTTAATGCAATTGAGTCAGCAATATCACCATCCATTGACAGTTTGTATTATTGATAAAGGGGAAGAAGTAGGGTCGCATATTCTATCAGGCGCAGTCCTCGAACCTCGGGCATTAAATGAGTTATTGCCTGATTGGCAGAATAAACCCCTTCCTTTTCTCCACACACCTGTCACACATGATCAATTTCTTCTATTAACAAAAAAGAAAGCATGGCGTTTACCTACCCCACCACAAATGCGTAATCATGGTAATTATATTATTAGCCTGGGCCAATTTTGTCGCTTTCTTGCCCAAGAAGCTGAACAGCTAGGAGTAAATATTTTTCCTGGTTTTGCTGCAACAGAAATGCTTTATGAAGGTGATCGTGTATGCGGTGTGATCACGGGTGATAAAGGCGTGGATAGGCATGGTCAGCCGAAAGCTAATTTTCAGCCCGGCATTGAATTACGTGCTAAGCAAGTCATGCTTGCTGAAGGCTGTCGTGGTTCACTGACACAAACGGTGTTTAAGCGTTACCAACTAAATGAAGGAGTCGACCCGCAGACGTATGGTTTAGGTATTAAAGAATTATGGGAAATTCCTGAAGCCTTGCATCAGCCTGGTCATGTTATCCATTCCATTGGCTGGCCATTGGATCATAAAACCTACGGCGGTTCGTTTGCTTATCATCTTGGGAAAAATTTATTATCGATTGGTTTTGTGGTCGGATTAGATTATCAGAACCCCTATTTAAATCCGTATGAAGAATTTCAGCGTTTTAAAACGCATCCTGCTATCTATCCACTGCTAGAAAAAAGTCGGCGCATTGCTTATGGTGCTCGCACCTTGATCGAAGGTGGTTGGCAATCGATTCCTAAGTTAACGTTTCCAGGGGGAGTACTCATTGGAGATGCAGCAGGATTTTTAAATGTTGCTAAAATTAAAGGCATTCATAATGCAATGAAATCAGCAATGGTAGCAGCAGAAAGTATCTTTCCCCTTTTACAACAATCTTCACTGATGGAAAGTACGGATTATCCGAAAAATCTTCAGGCTAGTTGGTTATGGGAAGATTTATATAAAGTCCGTAATATTCGTCCTGCCTTACGATATGGGTTATGGCCTGGATTGGTTTATGCGGCTATTGATACTTATTTATTCCGCGGACGGGCGCCCTGGACGCTGCATCATAAGATTCCTGATCATTCCTGTTTGAAGAAAGCCAATCAATGCAAACAAATTGCTTATCCTAAACATGACAATAGGGTAACCTTCGATTTACCCTCTTCTGTTTATCTTGCCAATGTAACGTATGTGGAAGATCAGCCTTATCATTTAAAACTAAAAGATCGGCATGGAGTTCCAATTGAAATTAATTTTAAAGAATACGCATCCCCAGAAACACGTTACTGCCCAGCGGGTGTGTATGAGATCGTTTACAACGATAAGAATGAACCTCGTTTGATGATTAATGGTGGGAATTGTATTCATTGTAAAGCTTGCGATATTAAGGATCCCACGCAAAATATCAGATGGACGCCTTCTGAAGGTGGTAGCGGGCCTCAGTATGAGATGATGTGATTTTGGCAAGTTAGAGACCGTTCTCCCGGGCAAGCGTGATCTGCCTCCGCAGCTGCCCTTTATCCCTTCTCTAAAATGTGATACCTTACAGCCAAACAGCCGTATAACAAAAACTGAGGAGAGGTCATCGATGATGAAATATCTTTCTTTAGCCATTGCAATTATTGCCTTATGTTTCGTCAACGCCAAAGCTGCTGAAGTATATAAACATATCCCTTTTACCCTCACCCTGAAACCTGGCGATGTTCTTACTGTAGACTATGATTTTTCAGGAAAAAATGGCATTCGCTGTACAACGGATGGAAAAGCCCGCATCGATTTCCTTTATAAAGGCCATCAAAAATCTGCTTATCTACCCGTTACCCTTCAAAGCAGCCATGTACCCCTAAAGGAGGATGAAGTATTAGCCGATTACAGCGGACAGTTTAGCTTAGTGCTCGGTGCGGACGAAGCTGAGAATAAACAATACAATATCAGCTGCATTTATCAAGAATAAACTCCTTTCCTTTCTACCCTTGAATTATTATCATGTTTCCACGTGTAATAATTAGAAATGAATAGGAATTGACCCATTATGAACCCCACATTGAGCTTATCTTCGCCATTTCAGAGCATTTTTTGGTCAAAAGAAAGTTCCTTTCTCCACCGCGCTTCGCTTATTCTGGCGGGTGTTTTCCTTTTAGCATTCGCTTCGCAATTAAGCATCCCCCTGCAGCCTGTTCCTCTCACCTTCCAAAGTGTGACCGTCATCCTCATTGGCATGACCTATGGGGCCCGCTGCGGCGCAGCTGTGGTAGCAGCTTATCTTATTGCTGGGGCCTGCGGCTTACCGGTATTCGCAGATCATTCTGGCGGCATACAGCATTTCTTCGGACCAACTGCAGGTTATTTAATCGGATTTTTACCAGCTGCTTACATCAGTGGTTACTTAGCTCAAAAAGGATGGGCGAAAAGTATTATTCGCAGCTTTATGGTGGCCTTACTAGGCGCCAGTGTCATCTTCTTATGTGGCTTGTCCGTGCTATCTCTTTCTATCGGTTGGGACAAAGCAATAGCTGTCGGATTGATGCCATTTATTATTTCTGAGCCTATTAAACTAGCTGCTGCCAGCTTCATTATTCCACACTGTTGGAAAAAGCCATAACGTGGAAATTCAATTTCGTCCGCATCATTTTTTATGCACGTTATGCTTTCAAGGCAGGGGTTATTCCCCTGCTTTCATTACCAATTTCCAAATGATCGTCGATATGTTGAATGCACCAAACGGGGATGCTACTCGCATTACAGTTGTTCCTCATACTGACTCCATTTGCGCGCCCTGTCCTAATCGTTTAGATAAAAAATGCGAGATGGAAGAAAAAGTGACCGCATTAGATCGAGCCCATAGTGATGCATTGAAATTCCAAGCTAATGAATCGATGACATGGGGCGAGGCGAAAAAGCGAATTGCTGACAATCTTTCCTTAGAGAAATTTCATGAAATGTGCACGACGTGTGAGTGGAAGAAATATGGATTATGTGAAAAAGTATTGAGTGAATTTTTGCAAAACTAATGAATTTATCTATTTCTAGCAGGATGCACTTCAAATGCAAAACGCCTTCCGTCATATCATCAACCAGCAACGCCAATTTTTTAACACAGGCGCCACTCTTCCTCTTCCTTTTCGTATTGAACAACTTAAAAAATTAAAATCTCTTATCCAAACCCACGAACTAGACATCATACAAGCATTAAAACAAGATTTAAATAAAGCACCGACAGAAGCTCTTTTAGATGAAATTCTGTTAGTCACAAAAGAAATTGATTTTATCGTCAAACATCTTAAAAAATGGGCACGTCCCAAAAAAGTAACAACCCCTCTTATACTTTGGCCCGCACGTTCAGAAATTTATTTCGAGCCTTATGGCTGTACCTTAATCATGGGACCCTGGAATTATCCTTTTCTATTAATCATGTCTCCTTTAATCGGTGCAATCAGTGCAGGAAATTGTGCTGTCATTAAACCTTCAGAAATTGCGACTCATACACAACATGTCATCTTGCGAATAATCAACCAGCACTTTCCTCCTCACTACCTCCTTGCCATCGAAGCCGAGCCACAGCAAACGCTACAATTATTAGAAGAAAAATTTGATTATATTTTTTTCACGGGTGGAACAGCGATTGGAAAAGTCGTTATGCAAGCTGCTGCTAAATACCTCACACCTTTGACATTAGAATTAGGCGGTAAAAGCCCCTGCATTGTGGATGAAACGGCTGACCTCAATTTTGCTGCACGGCGAATCATATGGGCAAAAGCCACGAATGCGGGACAAGCTTGTATTGCACCCGATTATTTATTTGTCCATCAATCTTGTAAATCAGCACTAATCGATAAGTTAGAGAATGCGGTCCACCAATTTTATGGGGATGATCCCGAACAAAGTCCTGATTACGGGAGAATTATTAATTCATACCATTTCTCTCGACTGCTTCAACTCATGCAAAATGGCACTATTTTATTTGGCGGAAAAACTAACGAAGCAACACGCTATATTGCTCCCACTCTCATCGATCATATCACTTGGCATGATCCCATCATGCAGCAAGAAATTTTTGGTCCACTTCTACCTATTCTTACTTTTGAAAGCATTGATGATGTTATCTCTATCATAAAGCAACAGCCTAAATCGCTCGCTTTATATTTATTTACTCGCAATAAAAAAAATGCAGCAAAAATAATAAATCAATTATCTTTCGGCAATGGCTGCATAAATGATTGTATGTTACAAATTGCTAATCCCTTTTTACCTTTCGGTGGTATCGGTGAGAGTGGGATGGGTCGTTATCATGGTCAGCATTCATTTGAAACATTTTCACATCAAAAAAGTATTTATAAGAAATTCTTTTCTTTCGATTGCAAATTAGAATACCCACCCTTTAACCCTAGGAAATTAGGGTGGATTAAACAGCTATTCAAGCTATAGCCTACATTAAGCAATATGGGCTATGATGAAAGAAGTGCGATCGAGGGAAATAGCATGTTTCATGACCTGCTAAGGAAAAAACCAATTAGGCATATTGATCCAACTTCTCATTTGCATCGTTCATTGAATGCAATCGATCTAATCCTAATGGGCATTGGCGCTATTATTGGTGCAGGGGTCTTTGTCTTGACAGGCGTTGCCGCTGCCACGAAAGCAGGACCAGCCATCGTGGTCTCCTATATGATTGCAGGTTTCGCCTCTATGTTTGCAGCCTTTGCTTATGCTGAGTTAGCAGCAAGTATCGGCGGTACGGGCAGTGCTTATAGTTATGCTTACGCAGGATTTGGTGAATTCATTGCTTGGGTAATAGGGTGGGATTTGTTATTAGAATATTCTGTTGCCGTTTCCACGGTTGCGATTGGATGGTCGGGTTACGTGAAAAATCTATTAACGGCTATCCATATCGACCTACCCATTGCCTTAACTACCATACCGACGGAAGGCGGATGGATTAATTTACCGGCGATTCTTATCATTGTACTCTTAGCTGCTATTTTAAGTATAGGCGTAAGAGCGAGTGCGCGCTTTAATGCAGTCATCGTTTGCATTAAATTAGCAGCCATCGCCATTTTCATTGGCGTGGCCGCCACCCAAGTTCATCTCGAAAACTGGGCGACTTTTTCTCCTTTTGGATGGGAAGGCATTATGCAAGGAGCTGCATTAGTCTTTTTTGCTTATATAGGTTTTGATGCTTTATCCACCGCTGTCGCCGAAACAGTTAATCCGCAACGGAATGTTCCCATCGGTATTATCGGCTCTCTCATTATTTGCACGCTTATTTACATTATCGTTTCTGCTTTGCTGACCGGCATCGTGCCCTACTCTACGCTCAATGTTCCTTCTCCTGTCGCGAATGCTTTACTGAGCTTAGGCTTTCGTATGGCTGCTGGCTTCATTTCAGTTGGTGCAATTGCTGGTCTCACCACTGTGATGCTGGTGATGTATTATGGCTTAACCCGCATCTGTCTTGCGATGGCGCAAGATGGCTTACTTCCTTCTCCTATTGCGATGGTGAATCCACATACCTATACACCTATTCCTACCATTATCCTCACTGGTATCATTATGGCTTCAATTGCAGCAGGCTTTGTTCCTATTAATCGAGCGGCGGAATTAGTTAATATTGGCACATTAGCAGCTTTTACTTTTGTATGTAGCGGGGCCCTCATCTTACGGATCAGGTATCCTGAATTACCCCGGCCTTTTAAAACACCCCTCTTCCCTCTTTTACCCATCCTAGGCATTATTTCCTGCCTTTATCTCATGATTAACTTGCCAATATTCACATGGGTTCGATTTATTGTATGGTTTCTGATTGGCTTAGTAGTTTATTTTTCTTATAGTCGTCAACATAGCCGGTTGAAGAAAGAGAAGCAGGTACAAAGCATCCAATAAAAATAGCGCTGACGACTAAACACATGCCTATTATTTCGCTGAGATGAAGCGATTCTTTCAAGAAAATATATGCAAGCACTGTCGTACTTATTGGCATCACTGCGGTGAAAAGAGCGGCTTTATTCGCTGCTACTTTTGTCAGCCCTTGATACCAGAGTAGAAAAAAGAGCAATCCGCCTGAGAAACCATAAAGCAGCAGAATAAGATAGGATTCGATGGGAATGGCTAATAAGGAGATGTCATTCAGACTCACCATCGCAAAGGGAATGAATACAAATAAATTAAATAAATTAATAAGAATTACGATTTCAAATTGATTCAATTTATTGCCAAATAACTTAGATAGAATGGTAAAAAAAGCTTCGGGTATAACCGCTAGGAAAATTAACCCATTTCCAAGCACCACACTATTTCCCTCTTTACCTGTATTTAAGATCCACAATCCAGCCACAGCCACTATCATCGCTATTACGATACGCCACGTGATTTTTTCTCGCAGAAAAATAAAAGACAATACCAGAATTAACACCGGTGTAATCCCATTAATAATACCAGCTGCAGCCGCATTAGTATTTCTCATGCCAAAAAGTAATAAGATATTGAATAAAAATCCACCGCACATGGCTTGGATAAACAATAAGAATTTATCTTTGGAAGATAATAAGCAAAAATGGCGGTACCAGTCCCATGTTGAAGATCGTTTTAATTTCACCATCATCAACATACTTATTAGACCGATACCAAACCGTAACATTAATAAAAGAAAAATAGGAAAATAGGCAATAAGATATTTACCCGTCACCACATTCACGCCAACTGCACATTGCGCCAAAGCAAGTTCAGCGAAACCTACCCATTGAAGGCGATTAGGGTGCAGTTGCATCGTCAAATTTCTTTAACCTTATGACATTTTAAAAGTCTGCTTATTATCGGGCTCATCTTTATTTCTTTCTATCGTCGGAGAAGGCGGTGGTGCTATTATGCCTGAAAGCATCGGGTGTCTACCAGAAGTAAATCGTTCAATTTGTGAACTATTATTATTGTTACTATTGGTATTCCCCTCTTGTTCTCTTACCTCAGCGTAGGAGGGAAAAAAAAATTCCACCGGTGTCTTATGAACCATAAATTTTTGGATATTAGTCGCAGCAGCATATTTTTCTAAAAGCGCTGATGCCTGGTTAAGCTGAGCCTCCAAATGAGCTTCACCATCGAAACTAAAAATAATGAGCATAAGATTTTTGGTCTCTTCCCTAATGAGGGCTCTGTCAGAATCAGAGGTAGGACTACCAAAAGGACCTTGTTCATCTGCTAAGAGGGGCAAATTGGTTAAATCGATAGAACGTTTTTTGGTTGCCGTGTACTCTTCTTTATGATTGCCTGGCCTAAAGATAATATCACCACTTAATTTATCTAAATCATAGGAACCTACCGAACGTTCTGAGTCAATCGAAAGGAGATTATTGATATTGACGACATTATTGATGTTAGGTATCCCTTGATTTTTCTGCAAGCGTAATAACAAGGCTTCGTTTGAACCTTTAAATTCAGAAAGCTTTGTTTTTCCCAATTTACGATACGTTTCTTTCACAGCTTGAACCCCTTGAGATGCAGCGATATTAATAGGGTGATTGGCTGCACGCTCTGCCAACAGGGATTGAAATTCCTCCGAAGCGGGTGTCACTTTTATACTAGCAATAAGCGTACCTAGTACTAATTTATTACTAGATGCTTCCATTAATCGGCTAGCAATAGCAATTTTCATAGCGATATTTCCTTATATTTTAACGAATAAAAAATTGTAAAAATTCTATTACATTTTCTTTAGCATTGTATAGAGTGTGGTTGGCATTTTAGTGGAAAAAGCTTTCTCCTCCCCTGGTGTCATGGGCTTCATGGTCTTAGCAACGGAAAACAAACCTACTTGGAGTAAAGATGGAACGGATGGAGAAATTCCCTTTTGTTGGAAGAGATAGTTTGTTTTTTCAATGGGATTCTTTATACCAATAAATTGTTTATTAGTCTCAAGCAATGAGTTAATTTTCTTTAATAAAGCTTCACTAATATCAGTATGATTTAAAACCAGGTCAGTTAAAGTATGATTATATTCTTCAAGTACTTCAATCAGGGCATTAGCCCCTGTATCACTTATTAAATTCTGACTCATATCAATTTTTTGTATGCTCGACTCCCTTTTAAGAGCTTCAGCTAATGCCATCACACCTTTATCAGTAATACCACTAGCACTCACATTAAGAGACAAGAGTCTGCTTTTAGGAAAAGCTTCACTTATGGCTATTAAACCTTCATCCCCAATGTTATTTTTACCAAGCCGTAATGTGGTTAATGCAGGAAAATACTCAAATTTACTTGCTAAAGCAATAACACCTTGACTATGTAAATAATTTCCAAAAAGATCTAAGGTTTCTAATACATTAGGAGACGCCCATGCTTGACTTAATTGACTGAGTTTATCGTCTGAAAAATCCATGTCCACTAAATAAAGATGAGCAATATTTTTATGTTGAGAAAGAAATGTTAGCAAATCCTCGATGCTAATTTTTTTATTATAAGATAACAATAAACAATCTAATGTCAAATCATCTGCCGTGATTAGGTTAGTAAGGCTTAATAAAGTTTTTCCACTAATATTTTGATCTTCTAAATTAAGTGAAGTTGTTTTTCCTTTTTTAATAGTGAAATATGAAGCCCATGGAAGGTACCGCTTAGTTAAAAAAGGATGGCTTAATGAATACATTACACCAATTCTCGAAAAATCATTAACTAGCATAGAATAATTTGTCATCTCAGCCACACTTTGTACATAAGCTGAATTCATCGCTGTTGATTTCAACCCTTCATCAGAATAAAACGTAAGCCCATGTTTAGTATGTTCTTTTCTTAAATTTTTATACCCACAATTAACAAAATACTGCTCCCTAATTTGAGAAGAAAATTCATCTATTTTATAAGTGGAAATTAATACATCATATCCTAATTCATGCACTTTATTTAAAATCTCTAATAAATTTCCCATATTCCCTAGTGCATTAAAAGGAAAAATGCAAAGTACACGCTCATTTTTTCCCACAGGCGTTGCCGATTCATTCAAATCAAATACAGAAAGACATCGAACAATTGCTTTTATTGAAAGAGGTAATTGTTTAATTTTATTTTTTGCTTTAATAATATAATCGTTATCAAAATCTATTCCATAATAATTAATCTCATGTTCTTGTGCAATATCTAAATTTCTTGCTTCGCCACAGCCGATCTCAAATAATGCCGTATATTTATCTTCTTTCTTAATATGGTTACTAATCCACTGTCTTTCTGCTAAAAGAAAATGCTTTAGTTCTTCTGGATAATTATCATTTTTTAAAATTTCCTTACCTCCCATTTGCGTATAAAATTTTAATGCAGCTGGGTTAGCATCAAATTCACGTATGCCAATATTATCCAATGCGTGGCAAATATCAGAAATAGAATGAGCTGATACGCCTGCATTAAAATGAAATTGTATTTTATTAGAAGAAAATTTAATCGTATTGAAATAAACATGATTTACAAGCGTTGCCATCTCTTTATTATTGGTCTTAATGATAGTCAATTGAGGTTGACTATCACCGATGGAAATAGGATGGGTTTGAAATAGAGCATTTAGCTCTTCAAAGAGCGTTTGAAAATCCGTTAATGGAGCCGGTAAATGAAAAGTAATCGATCTTACTGAATTTTTCTTCTTGATTTCATAAAACGCGATATCCGTTAAATGCATGGGATTTTTCCTTCTTTAACTATCCTTAAAGTGTCTAACTTTTAGACACGCGCAACTATAGTAAAGAAAGAGTCATTTTTCAAATAGTTAAGAGAATAATGGATAAAAAATTTCATAAGAAATCAGGATTTGTATAATACAGACTATTCTGGTAAGATTTCGAGCATTCTATCATTATAATACCAAAACGAGACGAGCAATGTGGTCCAGGCTTAAAACTGTTTTTAAAACAACCATTCTCCCGACGGTGGTAAGTATCTTTAGAGTAAACACTCAATTAGGAGGAAGTTTTTTTGGAACCCGGACAAGTTTTGAGCATTTTGGTTTAAAAAATCATCCAGCAGAAGCATTAGTCTGTTATACAGCTGCCGCTGTTAGTGGGGGAGATGCGCTCGTTAACAACGTTCCCTATATTTATAATTATTGTAATTCAACGGCCTCTGATGCCACTGATACCATCCCTCCCGCTACCCAATTAAAACCATCTACTCGTATATTCTATGAGATTTTTAGACAAGCTGGGCCCACTTCTTTTGTCACCTATGCACTTTCCACCTATATTGGTGCTTATACGTTTGCATTGACGTTCCTATCATTTTACAACGGTAAATATTCTGCTGAGCAAGAAAACGAAGCTATGAGTTATGCGCTGCTTAGCACTATCACGAATCTTTGTTTCCAATTCTGGCTACGAAATTCGTTCATAGAACGCAATGTTAGAAGATTTGCACACGCCCTTCAAAATAAAGATATACACTTCGATGCACGACTTACCAAGGCGACACTTCTTTCCTTGCACAATATAGGAACCCCTTGCATTGCTTATTTCTCAACAGATAGCAGCTTAACTCATTTACCCTATGTCACATTGAGTAAAACAATGAGAATCTCTATTTCAGGCATATCGGGTATCGTTGCTCTCATCGCCACTTTTTTTACTGAATGTACGTCCATCTACGATGCGATTGGAAATAAACCTAATCAATATGACAAACTACCACAATGGGAACCTTTAACTCGCACTCTTTCTTACTTTTGGGGAGCAGCAAATGCTCTCATAAATTATCCCGTATATACTTATATTGCTGTCGCAAGTACAGCTCAATCCCTCGGACTTAATCCGTATTCTCCCTTAATTATTACCATCGGAATCGGATGTGCAGGCCTGAAACCCATCTCGGTATTCACTTTCTCTGCGCGCCAAACTTATTTAGGGCTTCTTGATAATTGGCTTAAAAAGCATGGGTATACAGTAAAGCGGATTGAGGAGCCAGATCTGGAAAAGGGTCTTCCTCCAGAAGAGCACTCTCCACTCCTTTCTGCTCCTACTCCATTCAATTCGCCTGCTAGCACCGTCTTCACCTTTAATACCCTGGAAGAGATATATAGTGATTCTCAGTACGGACTACAGGAGCCGTCCTCCCCTACTAGCGTTAGCAGGGTAATCAGTCTTGAAGAGATTGACTCGAAGTATGAACTTCCTTCTCAGCCTGTTTATGGCAGCATAAACTCTCCTACCTTTTACCGTTTACCTGCCTCCCACACTAACGTTGAGGGTGAAGATAACAAATCCAGTCCGCACCAAACATGGCGTAAAGCATTCTGTTGTTAAACAGAATGTGAAGTCAGCTTTGTCGTGCCAGTAAGTCATGAACTTCTTCATCAGTCGTTTGGGAAAAATCTTTATACCATTGCCCCACTGCATATAAATTCATGGGCTTTAACGGACAAATGACTTGATCAACTAATTTTTCCATCATTTCACACGTCGTTATTTCTGCAACAGGCACAGCCATAATTACGCTAGCGGGCTGCTGTTGATAAATAGCTTTAATAGCTGCACGCATGGTAGCCCCTGTCGCAATACCATCATCAACCAGAATAACAATTTTGTCTTGTAAGGTGGGAAAAGGTCGATCACCCCGATAAACCCTTTCCCGCCGTTGTAATTCTTGTTGCTCCGAATCAATCACGTGATCAATGGCTGTTTGAGGAATATGCAAATCGCTAACAATTTCTTCATTAAAAACTACCGCTCCTCCCATTGCAATCGCCCCCATTGCTAATTCTTCATGGCCAGGAACCCCTAGTTTTCTAACAATAAAGACATCAAGCGGGGCAGAAAGTACATTAGCAATTTCATAAGCAACAGGCACGCCGCCGCGCGGAAGTGCTAATACGATAACATCAGGGCGATTGGTATATTTCTCCAAATGATTAGCAAGAATACGTCCTGCTTCACGACGATCGATGTATTTTCCTTCCATCTCAACCTTACCTCATCATAGCTAGATTTACTTTCGAATAAGGCTTACGGCCTAGTTGTTGGGAAATGAATTGGCCAACAATAAGAAGTGCCCGTAAATCAATACCTGTTTCAATTCCCATCCCCTGCAACATGTAAACCACATCTTCTGTTGCGACATTACCAGTCGCCCCTTTTGCATAAGGGCACCCGCCTAAACCGGCTACCGCACTATCGATACTTGCAATACCTTGTGTCAGAGCAGCATAAATATTGGCTAATGCTTGTCCGTAAGTATCATGAAAATGGACTGCTAAGTGATTTACAGGAATGAAAGCGGATACGACTTCAATTAATCGCTTTGTTTTAAGTGGTGTGCCTACCCCAATCGTATCCCCAAGGGAAATTTCATAGCAACCCATTTTAAACAGGGTATCCGCTAACGCTGCGACTTTTTCGGGGGCCATTTCACCTTCATAAGGACATCCCAATACACAAGAAAGATACGCTCGAATACGTATACCATGCGTTTTAGCAACAGCAATCACTTCGGCAATACGTTCAATACTTTCCTTCACAGAACAATTTGTATTTTTTTGGGAAAATTTTTCGGAAGGTGTTGCAAACACTGCGACCTCATTAACCCCCACCGTCAAACCTTTTTCTAAGCCTTTTATATTCGGGATAAGCACTGGATAACGCACACCTGGTTTTTTGTTGATACCTTGAAACACTTCGGCTGCATCCGCTAATTGCGGTACCCATTTAGGTGAAACAAAACTCGTTGCTTCGATAACTGAAAGTCCCGTTTCCGATAAGCGATTAATGAAATCAATTTTGAGGGGCGTGGGGATAAATTTAGACTCATTTTGTAATCCATCGCGCGGACCTACTTCAATAATGGTTACGTTGGAAGGCAAAGTCATCTTCTTTTTTCCAAAAATTTTTTCAATCCTGCTTGTGCTGTAGGAGAACAACGTAAATTAGCTAAATGCTCAGCGGTTTTTTGCGCTAATCCTTCGGAAATTTTTTCTTTCGCCACATGACGGATTAATTGTTTTGCAGCCATCACTGCCTGCTGGTTATTTTCTAGAATTCTATTGGCAATCATTAAACCCGTACTTTTCAAGGCATCATTTTCAGTTACATGATGCAACAAACCAATTCGATAGGCTTCTTCTGCCCCAAAACGTTCGCCTGTTAAAAAATAATAATGAGCAGCACGTTCCCCAATAGCTGCAATGACATACGGACTAATAGTAGAAGGTGTAATACCAATTTTTACTTCTGAAAAACCAAAACTTGCATTTTTTGCAGCAATAGCAATATCGCAAGCCGATAATAAACCTAAACCGCCACCCAATGTGGCCCCATGCGCAAGGCCGATCGTGGCTTTAGGAAAAGAATAAAGTTGGTACATTAAATCAGCTAATAATTGGGCATCATCGTAATTTTCTTCGTAGGAGCCTGATGCTATTTTTTGCATCCAGGCAATATCCGCCCCCGCGCAAAAGTGTTCGCCATTTGCATTAATTAATAAAACACCTGTTTGTTCATCTGCCGATAATGTTCGTAAGGCCTGTAATAATTCTTTTAACATCGGACCATGAATGGCATTGCGTTTTTCTGGCCGATTGAGGGTCAATATTGCGAGATGCTCGGTGTGTGACACGCTAATAAATTCATAAGCCATGATTACATCCTAAATAAGCCAAATTGTGTAGAGGAAACAGGTGCATTTAAAGCGATATATAAACTCATGCCTACAATACGTCGCGTATCCACAGGATCGATGACCCCGTCGTCCCATAATCTTGCACTCGAATAATAAGCAGAGGATTGCTTGTTATATTGCTCAAGTAAGGGAGTCTTGAAGGCTTTTTCTTCTTCTTCCGTCCATTTTTCACCCTGGCGCTTCTTCTTTTCCCGTGTCACTTGAGCTAACACACTCGATGCTTGTTCCCCGCCCATGACTGCAATGCGTGCATTTGGCCACATCCATAAAAAGCGAGGCTCGTAGGCGCGGCCACACATTGCATAATTTCCAGCACCATAGCTGCCACCAATAATGACGGTAATTTTAGGAATTTGGGCAGATGCGACCGCCGTTACTAATTTTGCACCATGTTTAGCGATACCTTCTGCTTCGACTTTGCTACCGACCATAAAGCCGGTAATGTTTTGCAAAAATAATAAAGGAATGCGACGTTGAGCGCATAGTTCGATAAAATGGGCAGCTTTCAAAGCAGACTCAGAAAATAAAATGCCATTGTTAGCAATAATTCCCACTTGCATTCCCCAAATATGCGCAAAACCGCAGACAATGGTTTTACCATAGAGTGCTTTGAATTCGTCAAATTCAGAGCCATCCACCATGCGAATAATAATTTCACGCACATCAAATGGATAACGCGCATCCACGGGGATGATGCCATATAATTCTTCTGCATCGTATAACGGTTCTTTTATATCTTGCAGCTTTAATGCTGCTCTCGAGGGACGATTAAGATGAGACACAATACGCCGTGTCAAGGCAATCGCATGTTCATCGTTTTGGGCATAGTAATCTGCGACCCCAGACGTCCGGCAATGAACCTCTGCACCGCCTAATGCTTCTGCTGTGACCACTTCGCCCGTTGCCGCTTTGACTAGCGGTGGCCCGGCGAGAAAAATAGTAGCTTGCTCGCGTACCATGACAGATTCATCTGCCATTGCTGGAATATAAGCACCGCCTGCGGTGCACGATCCCATCACCACCGCGATTTGGGAGATGCCTTTCGCAGACATCGTCGCTTGATTATAGAAGATACGGCCGAAGTGATTTTCATCCGGAAATACTTCTTCTTGTTTAGGTAGATAAGCACCGCCAGAATCCACTAGGTAAATACAGGGCAATTGGTTTTGCTCTGCAATTTTCTGGGCACGTAAATGCTTTTTCACGGTGATAGGATAATAGGTCCCCCCTTTGACTGTCGCGTCATTTGCAATAATCATACAATCCACACCCATCACCCGGCCAACACCGGTAATAATGCCGCCAGCCGGGATCTCATCCTCATAAAGCTCATAACCAGCCAAGGGCGATAGTTCCAGAAAATCGGAACCTGGGTCTAATAATAATTCGATACGATCACGCGGTAATAATTTTCCATGCTGGCGATGTCGTTCACGGGCTTTTTCGCCGCCACCTTCTTGCATTTTAACCAGTAATTTTCTCAAATCTAATGCCATGGCCCGCATAGCAGCGGTGTTTTGTTGAAAAGTTTTATCTTTCTTCAGCTGCGTTTCAAATCCTGCCACAGGGGGCTCCTTTCTGATTTATTTGGTTTCTTGAAATAACTCTCTACCAATGAGCATGCGCCGTATTTCCGACGTGCCGGCACCAATCTCATACAATTTCGCATCGCGCCATAAACGGCCGGTCGGGAAATCTTGAATATAACCGTTTCCGCCTAAACATTGAATCGCCTGCCCTGCCATCCATGTTCCTTTTTCAGCAGTGTAAAGAATAGCGGAAGCAGCGTCCTTGCGAGTGACATCGCCCCGATCACAGGCTTTTGCGACAGCATAGAGATAAGCGCGTGAAGTCATCAAAGCGGTATACATATCGGCCAATTTAGCCTGCATGAGTTCGAATTCGCCAATGGATTTGCCAAATTGCTTACGTTGATGGACATAAGGCAAGACAATATCCATACAAGCTTGCATGATACCGACGGGACCTGCGGCGAGAATAGCTCGTTCATAATTTAAACCGCGCATTAGAACTTCTGCGCCTTTATTTAATTTACCTAAGATATTTTCTTCGGGGACGATACAATCCTCGAATACTAACTCTGAGGTATTTGAACCGCGCATCCCTAATTTATCGAGTTTTTGTGCAGCATAGAATCCGTGAAACTGTTTTTCGACAAGGAATGCTGTAATGCCTTTTGATTTGGCTTCTTTGTTGGTTTTCGCATAGACGATTAACACATCAGCATCAGGACCATTTGTAATCCACATCTTAGTCCCTGTTAAAACATACTGATCGCCTTTTTTTTTCGCCTGCAACTGCATGCTCATGACATCGGAACCTGCTTGTGCTTCACTCATCGCTAATGCGCCAATGTATTCTCCGCTGCAAAGTTTGGGTAAGTAGCGCTGCTTTTGCTCAGGGGTACCATGTAAGCGGATTTGGTTAGCACAAAGGTTAGAATGCGCTCCATAGCTTAATCCTATTGCCCCAGAGGCGCGGGTGATTTCCTCCATGGCAACCACGTGTTCTAAATATCCAAGATGGGAGCCACCGTACTCTTCTTCAATTGTCACACCCAGCAAGCCCAACTTTCCCAGTTTAGGCCATAGATCAGCAGGAAAATGGTTTTCCCGATCTATTTTCTCTGCGAGAGGAGCAATTTCCCGCTCAGCAAAATCCCTTACTGCTTCTCGGAGCATATCGGTAGTTTCACCTAGAGCAAAATTTAAAAATGTCATAAGATACTGTTCCTACGAAGGGAGGATGGTAGTGAAATTGTACCTCAATCCATCGGTTAGGAAATAAATTTTAAGAATATGTTAAGAAAACTACTTTAGTATGAAATTCGTCTAAAGGAATCTAATTGTTCTGATAGGAGATCGTATGTCAATAGGCCGCCCAACTAACACACCTTTAACCGATCTAAATTTTCATGAGATTAAAGATTCGAGCAAACCACTTTCCAAAGAGCCGCGTATCGTTAAAAACAATACTGATATTCTGGCCAGATATGTCGAATCGCGAATAGAAGTATGGAATGGTA
The DNA here is from genome assembly GCA_021324335.1 of Gammaproteobacteria bacterium. Taxonomy (GTDB): domain Bacteria; phylum Pseudomonadota; class Gammaproteobacteria; order DSM-16500; family DSM-16500; genus Aquicella. Next base: position 5,195 of record JAJPJH010000078.1, on the reverse strand, counting down.
ATGGCCAGAAAATGAAAAATCTTGTCAATTTTGTGGCAGCAAAATTAACGGGTTATAAAATATTTTGTGATATTCCTAAAGAAAGAATAGAGTTATGTGAAACGCTTTTCACCAAATTCCGTACGGCTGGTAATGATCTTGAAAAGTGGTGTGTACTGATACTACAACTTGTTCCAGCCGCAATCAAAGGCTATTACGATTCCACTGTGTCTGGAGCGCGTTTTTTTGAAACCGTGTTTATGATCATTGGAAATATAGTAGAGGAATTTAAAGATAACGACCCTAACTCCCAATACCAAATAGTTACTTCTAAATTAGCTGCCGCTTTTGACACCATTGAAAAAGATATTAGTGCACTATTGCGGCAGAACGTTAAGGTCAAAAGCTTGCGTAAGGAAGCTGATCAAAATTTATTATTACTGATGTGCCTGCAAAAATGGAATGATGAAAAAACTGGCTGGGACTTATTAAAAGAAGCAGAGAAAACTGACTTATTTTTTACAAAATACAATTTTCCTGAGTTACCCCAAGATATCAATCTGCCTTTCGTTTTATGTAAAGGCTACCCTGCTACTATGTATGCCAAAAACCTTCGATCTATTACAAATGCGTTATATGAAGATTACATAACAAACGACAAGTATCATTTGAAAGAAGAAGAAATAGCTAATCTCATTGAGTTAGCTAAAAAAAATAATACCGCACCAGCTTTGTTTCCTATTCCTTTTCCCTCCCTCCCTTCCACCCTCTCTATCAATAAGGTTATGTCACTGTTTAGCAGCGGGACTACTACCCCAGAACCTGTAGAAACCACACTTTCATCATCGCCCCGACCACGGATAACTCCCTTTTCGTCCGATTCATAAAATTTGACGAACCCTCAAAGCAAGGCTACTCTTGCATACCCAATTAGAAGCCGCTTTGAGTATGAAACCATTAGCCCATGTTCGATTAAAAAAAGGGGAAGACCGCCGGATCCGCGCGGGTCACCCCTGGATTTTCAGTAATGAAATTAATATAACCGCCACACCCTTGAAAGCTTTCCAACCCGGCGAAGAAGTATTGGTCGAAGCCCATGATCAATCTCAGTTAGGCATTGCCTATATTAATCCTCATTCCCTCATCGCTGCCCGTCTATTTACACGTGATGTGACTGAGCGCCTCGATCTTGACTTCCTTCAACAGCGATTACAGGATGCTCTCACCTTACGGCAACGCCTTTTTACCGAACCCTACTATCGTCTGGTTTTCAGCGAAGCAGATGTCTTACCGGGCGTGGTCATCGATCGTTTTGCTAATGATTTTGTCATGCAAGTAAATACAGCAGGCATGGAACAAAAAATAGACGTGTTGACGCAAGCTCTCTGCAACGTATTTCCTGATATTCACTCTATCCTCCTTCGCAACGACAGCACGATTCGCGAACAGGAAGGACTACCCTCTTACGCCAAAGCCGCTTACGGCTCACCGCCTCAAGAAATCAGCGTGCGCGAAAACAGCGTCTCATTTTTAGCGCCGCTCTGGCAAGGCCAAAAAACCGGCTGGTTTTATGATCACCGCATGAACCGCGCACGTTTGCGTGATTATGTGGCAAATCAAACCGTACTCGACGTGTTTAGCTACTTAGGCGGATGGGGTATTCAAGCTGCTCACTTCGGCGCCAAGCTTGTTGACTGCATTGAAGTTTCAGCAACAGCCTGCGATTTCATACAAAAAAATGCGACGTTAAATCATGTAGATCACCTCCTCACTACGATTTGTGAGGATGCCTTTGATGCCATGAAGCAATTGCTGCATAGCAATAAAAAATATGATGTCATTATTCTCGATCCGCCTGCCTTTGTGAAACGCTTCAAAGATCGCAAAGAAGGCTTAATTGCTTATCAACGCTTAAATGAATGGGCCCTCAAATTGTTAACACCTGGCGGCATCCTTTTTTCTTGCTCCTGCTCCATGCATGTAAGCCAAGAAGATCTTATTCAATTATTACAACGCGCTGCCTTCCGCGCTCAAAGCCAATTGCAAATTCTCGAGCGCGGACATCAAGGGCCTGATCATCCTATTCATCCTGCGATTCCTGAGACAGATTATTTGAAAGCGATTATCGTGAGAAAAGTGAATTAATTGCGGGAAAAAACACAGGGAAGGTGCGGACACCTTCCCTGGTTTGGGTGGTTACTTCTTTTTCTTCGTTGCTTTTTTCTTCTTGGTGGCCATGATGTCTCTCCCTGTTGGTTGAAAGAATGTGAATGAGCAATTTCATTATATAACGTTTTACTCACTAAAACGCAACAAGGGATGATCCGGATCATAGGACCGTAGTTTCCTCCATGCCTCAATTTTGTCTTCTGCTTGCTGTGTGACGAATTCTTCAAATGAAGGCAGCGTTAAAAAATCAATTTCTCGCAAAGCAAATTTGCGCATTAATGCCTTAATTTGTGGTGAATGATGAATATTATCGCGAGAATATTTATGCCGCTGCAACTGGAGAATCGTCTGCACCACGGGCTCTGCAAATTGGTAAAACTGCGACAAAAAGACGTCTTTTTCATTTGCTGGCAACGATTGGATGACCTCATCAATCGCTTTCTCTCGATACAAGCGGTAGGAAAACAAGATTTCTTCAACCTGCCGCTCTATCTCTCCTAATTCTAAGTTAAACATCGCTTCTTGCTGTTTAACTGCTGCCTCTTGTTTCGACTTAGATGGCTGGTAATTATGCTTTACCGCACTAAATAAATAAGCCGCTAAATTTTCAATTTTGCCTTCTTGGAAAGGTTTAGACGCTTTAATCAATGCCACTTTATCTTGGACAAATTGGCCATCATAGCTCGTCAGCAAGTCTTCAATCTGTTCTTCTGATAAGTGAAATTCTTGCAATAACACACTCTTAAAGGCATCGTCCCCTGCTTTCTTAGCAGCGATTTGTTTAGCAATTTTATGGGTACCTAAGCGCGTTTTCTTTGCCCGCTCCTTAAGCTTGAAACGGACTTTGACGATTTTACGCCCTTCTCGCACAAAATCAGCAGTAATGATTAAATCAGAATAAGTATTGACCTCATCTATCGCCTTATCCAAGACACGACGTTTGAAGTCGCGAAAGATATCATATTTCCCTGCGGGCACACCCATTAGTTTCTTAAATAATTCCATCTCGAACCATTTCGTATGAGGCAGTCCACGGTAGCGTATGCAATTCTCATATAAAGCGAGACCGTAACTGGAGCGGAAGCGGGATTGAATAACAAGGTCAATTTTTCCAAACATCGAGGGTGAATGCAGCAGCTGTTTCATCCGAGGGGAATAAGCATAATGACAAAGGGGACCTTCTAGGCAAACGCTTGCTAGTATCGAGCTCGCTGTCCAATTTTCATTGCCTGTTTTATCATCAATCAAATTCCACTCTATCACGGTCGAAATTAACCCTCGCAGCGCTTCTTTAATCGCAGCGTGATTATTACCCTGATAACCAATCAAGCGGCACAGTTGCTTCACGGTAATCTCATGCTCGTCTTTTAACAAGAGTTCCTGATAAGCGTGATACAACAACGCATTTGTAATCTTTCGCTGTAATAAACTCAGCGTATTCGAACAATGAATAGTCGCCGCATGCTTTTTCAATTCCTTCTTTGTTTCTTTTTTTTCATGTCCCACAGCTGTCACATGTTTTCCCATAAACGTCACATCCTATCCCAAAAGCGTCACACGATATCCCATAGCCGTCACAACGTTTCCCATAAACGTCACATTTCTCGTCACAAAATAGTGTTCAATCAAATTGTTACACAAGTCTAAACAAAAACTAAACAAAAGATAAACAAAAACACAACTAGTTACATGTATTGTGTGAGTTTTTTTATTTATTATCAAACAAAACAAATGATATAGTAGGCTTTAACGTAATACATGACAGGAGTCGATTATGGAAATAGTCGCATTTGTAAATAATAAAGGCGGTGTAGGAAAGACAACGTGTAGTAAATTAATGGCTGAGTATCTCAGCAAGAAACGTCATCTTCGTACGCTGTGTATTGATTTTGATCCACAATGTAATTTTTCACATCAATATCTGCATATGGAAATTGATCCTGCCGCACCGGAAGGATTAATTCCTCCTATTCATCCAGATTATGATCCCTATGACCTAGATGATCATGATTGGGATGGACGAAGTAGTATTGCAGAAATTTTTTATGGTCAAGGAGTGATCCCTTATCCAACTTATGTCGAAAATTTAGACATAGCCCCTGGACATGCTGAGCGGTTATTGACAGCTGAATCAGTGCGACGGTCAGAAGTTGTCGAAAAAGTTCATAAGCAATTAGCGAACTTTTTAAACTCCCCCGATGTACAAGCCGCTTACGATGTCGTAGTGATTGATACAGCACCTTCTAAAGGGCCACTCACGATTAGTGTGATTAAAGCTGCGACGCATATTGTGATTCCCTATGTGATGGAAGAGCAACCCGTACAAGGTATCTATGGCATGTTGCAGTTATGGATGCAGGAATCGTTATCGCGAGAAAAGTCCAGACCTCTGCAATTGATTGGTATCTTGCCGAATATGTTTAAGCAGACGCGTTTGCATAAAGATATTTTGAAAAGCTTGCAAGATAATTCTGCAATCGGTAAATATATTTTGCCAGTGAAATTTTCGCAACGTATTGTTTTTGCAGAAGTGGATGCAGCTGATTCTAATCCGCGTTCTATTTTTGACTTTCCTGAACAGCATGTCGCCAAGGCCGAAGCAATGGAAGTATGTGATTACTTAGCAGAGAGGATATTCAATGAGTAAGAAAAAACGATTTGGAATTTCGGAAGCGCTGACACGCGGACTGAGTGAAACGATTCATGTGGTGGAGAATAATGCTGGGGTGTTTCGCAATGTGGTTCTGCCACTTTCACGTATCGAATTAGATCCTGATAACCCCCGTAAATTGAAGATTGATTTACTGGATGTCAAAAGAGGCATCCAGCCTGATGATCCCCTCTTTCAGCGTAAACAAGAAGAGTTAGAACGATTAAAAGAATTGGCTCATACCATTAAGACAAGTGGTGTCATTAACCCGGTCGTCGTTTATAAGTTAGGCGAATTATATCGCATCGTAGCGGGTGAACGCCGATGTTTAGCTTCGATCTTAGCGGGCAAGCAAGAAATTGAAGCACGGGTGTTTAATGAAAAACCAAAAGGGTTT
>JAJPJH010000010.1 GCA_021324335.1 Gammaproteobacteria bacterium | reverse complement strand
TTGAAAGTGAAAAAACAGGAGAAATATTATTAAAAGAATTATTTGTCGATATCCCGCCTGAACGCATCAATCAAGCCGAACAAGCTGCTGCGGTATTAGGGAATGCTGTATTTAATGATTTACCTTTTTGTGATGGCGTCAAACCACAAGCAGGATTAGTTGCCGAATTAATGTTGAATCGCACATGGCGACCTGCACTTTCCGTGACAGGATGTGATGGCTTGCCTCCAATTAATAATGCAGGTAATGTCACCCTTCCTTCCCTTACCTTGAAACTGTCTATGCGTTTAGCACCTACTTGCGATCCGGAAAAAGCAGCTGCGGTTATTAAACATACGTTAGAAAAAAATCCTCCTTACCATGCTCATGTTCACTATGAACCTATCGATATCAGTTCAGGTTGGAACGCCCCTCCGGAAGCACCGTGGTTAGTGAAAGCGCTTAACCAAGCATCGTTAGACTATTTTGGACAGCCAGCGATGGGTATGGGAGAGGGTGGAACGATTCCCTTCATGGGAATGTTAGGGAAAAAATTCCCGCAAGCACAATTTTTTATTGCAGGCGTGTTAGGTCCTGAATCAAATGCGCATGGACCAAATGAATTCTTACATATTCCGACTAGCAAAAAACTCACTGCTTGTGTCGCCCAGGTCATTGCGGAGCAGTATAAAAAATAGGGCGCCGATAGGATTGGTTCACCAACCACACCCCAAAAATCGCACACACACCCCCAATCACTGATAACCATACAGGGATTTCACCCAAGCAAAGCCATCCCAATAACATCGCCACAAACGGCATAAAGTAAAGAAAGCTTACCGCTCGCGAAGCAGGAATTTCTGCTAATACATAACTCCAAGCAATATACCCCACCGCAGCTGGAAACACCCCTAAATAAATTACCGTTAACGTCGTCTTAAGCGATGCATGCATGAGATCCTGGTGCAATAACGGCGTATAAAAAGAAAGAAACAACGTCCCACCCCAAATCACATACGTCGTCGCTTCAATAGCATGATATTTCTTAAGATACTGCTTCTGGAGAACTGAATAACAGCCCCCTGCGATCGTTGCGAGTAATATATATGTTAAACCTGTACTCCACTGCAGAGCGCCTGTTTCCCCCATCGCAATCAACCCCACCCCACTGATACTGACAAGGAAACCCATCACCCGCACGACATTCAATCTTTCGCGCAGAAAAAATATGGCAAAAAATGTGGTAATGATAGGAGATTGGCTCGTAATAAAGCTCGCCATCCCGGAGGAAATAGACAACTCCCCATAGTTAAGCGTGAGATTATAAACCCCGATACCTAGCATCCCTATCCCTAGCAGCGCGCAAATATCCTTAAGCTGCATTTTATTTCGCTGTGGCAATCGGCAATAGACAATCGCCATACAAACAGATGCCACCAAATACCGCAGCAACGCCAATCCTTCAGGCGAATAATCTTGTAACCCAGCGCGGATAGCCACAAATGCAGATGCCCATAAAAAAATAGTCAGGACTAATGCCATTTTTGTCTGAAAACTCATCGTCATAGAGGTAAATTACGAAGGATAATCCCAGCCATCAACCTGTCAAAGCCCTCGACAGGTCGGGCTGAGTAGTAAAATTAATAATCATCATCGCCTGTAGCGGTATCAGGGCTGCCTTGGTCGCTGCTATTATTATTCATGTCGCCTTGGGAACCTGTATTGCTTTGGCTCTGGTCCTGGCCTTGATTCTGCATAGAATTATCGGAAGAAGGAGCCTGAGATGGGGTTTGTTGCATAGACTGCCCAGCATTGCTGGTATCATCAGCCATAGCAGGTGCGACATACGCGACAGACGCAGCCAGCAGCACTCCGGACATCGCTAATATCGCTAACGACTTCATTTTCATGTTACTCTCCTATAAAAAGTAAGAAATTTAAAATTTCCTCATTAATTTAATACTAAATGCTTTCATTTTCTATGATTTTTTACGGCACTTGAATTGACTTTAGCCGAGCAGTTTTGTATAAAGTTTCTCTGAGTAGAGTTAATTTTATTTTAAGGAAAGTAAGCTAGTTCTTAAGATTGCCTTAACACTATCAAGGTAATCTGTTCACAAAACGAGCTGCTAGTCTCGATAACCTAAATCATATATATATTAAGTACAATATAGGAAAACACCTCATGATAAGCCGTGATCGTACAGTGCCCTTTTCCTTTCTGCGATCTTCCTACCCATGGATGATTGTCTTTTGCGGAATGATGTTCTATTGCTATAACTACTTCCTCCGCGTCTCACCCAGTGTCATGCATAATGAGCTTGCTGACGCTTTCCACATTACGGCGACTCAATTTGGAACCCTCGCTGCTTTATACTATTATGCTTACACCCCCATGCAAATCCCCGCTGGTATAATTTATGACCGCTTTGGGGTGCGCTTTGTGATTTGCAGCGCCTGTCTAATGGCAGTCATTGGGCTCAGTATCTTTATCATGGCTGATAACTATTTCATTGCCGGCATAGGGCGATTTGCTATTGGCTTAGGGTGTGCTTTTGCTTACATTGGGACATTGAAGTTAGCTTCTATCTGGTTACCTCCTAATCGCTTTGCTACCGCTGCCTGTATCACAACAGCTATTGGCATGTTATCAGGGGCATTATCGCAAAAATACCTAACGGCAGTCATCGAGATGATTGGCTACCAATCCGCATTACGCACTGCTTTAGTGGCGGGCGTGGTATTAAGTATTATCGTGGTCCTACTGGTTAGAAGCCGTCCAAAAGACCAACCCATTGCGGGCGATGGAATGGAAACCACGATGAACCTCAAGAAATTAGGAAGTGCCCTCCGTATTATCTTTACAAATCCGCAAATGTGGATTATTGGGTTAATTGGCTGCTTATTTTACCTGCCCTCTTCCGTTTTCCTTGACCTCTGGGGTATTCCTTACCTTAAAGTTGTATATCAATTAACACCTGAGCAAGCTGTCTCCATTTCGAGTAGCACTTTTTATGGTTGGATTATCTCCTCCCCTCTCATTGGTTATTTTTCTGACAAAATTAAACGTCGACGCATGCCATTAATTGTCACCGGCACATTCGCGGCGATATTACTCTCTCTCTTATTTTACTTCCCCAACCTCTTTACCGTATCGCAACTGAACCTCGTCTTCTTTACTGTCGGTGCTTGCTGTGGGGCTCACTCGCTTTGCTTTGCTTTAGGTAAAGAAGCAAATCCTATTCAGGTATCAGGTACCTCCGTAGCTGTCACCAACATGCTTATCATGGCAGGTGGTGCGGTATTCCAGCCTGTAGTAGGTAAATTATTAGACCTGCACACCTCTAGCCCTATCGGCCCCAATGGCTTACCCGTCTATACGGCTGCTGATTACACCTTTGCGTTGAGTGTTATTCCTATCGGCGCGGCAATTGGGATTATCCTGGCTTTCTTCTTAAAAGAAACTTATTGCAAGACTCAAGCGAAAGAAGAGCATCAACAACTTTTTGCTAGCATGAGTGGCAGCTCTGTGTTAAGGCCGGGGATGGAAGCGTAAAGTTAAATATTCTGAAATCTCCATCCCGAGTAGTAGTTGGTTGGATAAGATATGCACACGAAGAAAGCTCTAATCATCGGAGGAAGGGATAGGTTGGGGAATAGCGAATGCTCTTCTTTTGCGCAATGATGTGGAAACCGTTTTTGTAATAGGTCGCCGGCCTTTAGAGATAAAGGCCGCGTTCCAAAGGAAATTAAGGTTAATACAAATTGATTTATTCGTCTCTGAGGCAATAGATCATATTCACCAGCAATTATCCGGTATTAAACTGGATTATATTATTTTTAGTGCAGCCACAGAGATGCCATTAAAATGGTTTTGCGAAATCACCTCAGAAGAATATGACAATGCTTTTTTATTAAATTTAAAGATTCCTTTTTTCTTAACGAAAGCACTTTTATCAAACTTAAATGAAGGTGCCAGGTTGTTATTTTTAACTAGCAGGTTATCATCCTCACCAGAAATAGGTTCAGTAATATATTGCATGACAAAATCGGCGGTCGAAATTTTTAGTGCTGGGCTTAATAAGGAGTTAGGAGGAAAAGTATTATCATGCTCTGTAATTCCTGGAGTGGTTGATACAGAAATGCAACAACGTTTATAGGTAATAAAATTGTTTCATTTTTATGTGAAGCTGAGGATGAGGTATTTTCTAAGCAACGAGTCAATATTTTTGATACTTACTAATCTCATAACACCTCAAGCAGCACTTGGACAACAAAAACTCTAACCGTTCGCCCTGAGGAGGCCGCAAAGCGGCCGTCTCGAAGGGTACCTTAATCAAATCTCTTTAGCCTTTTAGCATAAATTGAGAATGCTTCCCAATCACCCATATCTGAATTACCTTTTTTATCTAGCCGCTCCCAATAAAGGGGGATAGCTGTTCCCTAGCCCTTCGAAACGGCCGCTTTGCGGCCTCCTCAGGGCGAACGGTTAGAATTTTTTATAGATAAAAACTTCACTTTAAGCCGGTTTAATGTAAATCCGTTTCTCCCCCATCGCAAAATAGACAACATTCTGTTGATAGAAATTTGCCCCTATTAAACCATCAAATGGTGCGAAAGATGGAATAGGCGATATCATAAACCAAGTTGCTGGGAGATTTTTACCATTCATAGTAGTTAATGAGGTAGGTGTTGTATAAAAGCAGTTAACTCGGCCTTTAAAAGGCGAATCTTTGGGACATAATGCTGAAATTGCCACTTTAGATTGTTTAATAATCGATGGAACTGCACCTGTATCCCAAGAAAATATAATCGGCTTATCATTTAAATTTAATTGTGTTTGTAAATGCCCCTTAAACGGTAACGAAATCCAATTTTTTATATCATAACCTGTTAATTTCTCGTCTTTTTTAGTAAAAATTATTCTTCCCTGCTGAGAATCAATCAAAAAATTAAATTGAGATAGCACTTCAAAACCTAGCATCCCATTTCTTGATGCTTCTGTCTCTTTAAAATTTTCAACATGGCCCCACCATTTTGGAAGATAAGTACCATGCACATTCTTAACAAGATAATCACCAATTTGAATTTCGGGAATAATAATTTCTTTCAAACATATTCGCCCCTCAGTAGTCTGAGAACAAATTGTTTTTCCTGTAAATTGAACATGCAATTTATGTATTGCTTGTTCACGTAACATTACTCCCCATTTTTTTCCGCCCGTATCAACAATAATAGGGAAAGTTTGGCCTTGGATAGAAATAATAGTTGTAGGGAATCCGTAGGGAGCAGCATTACCTGTATCAAACTTAAGCGGCAAAACCACTTCAGCTAATGCTGTCTCCGTTTGAATTAAACTTAAACAACTTAGGAGCATAGTTAGTTTTTTTGTGTTCATATTCAGCCTCCTCATGGAAAAGAAGCTAAATATAAAATAATAATTATTGAATTTCAATAATTATTTATTGAAATATGACAAGATATAGTTGCCCGATTTATTTACACCCATCCTCCTCGCTTCAAAAACCGCTCCACCAATTCCGACTCCGGTGTACGCGGTTCAAACTGTGGATTATAATTCCACGCAACTAAAGGCGGCAGTGACATTAAAATAGATTCTGTTCGCCCACCTGACTGTAATCCAAATAATGTTCCCCTATCGTAGAGTAAATTAAACTCCACATAGCGCCCCCGGCGATAAATTTGAAAATCACGTTCCCGTTGACTAAATACATGCTGTTTACGCCGCGCGATAATGGGTTGATAGGCTAGAATGTAATGATCTCCTACACTGCGCAGAAAAGAAAACCCACGCTCGAATCCCCACTCATTTAAATCATCAAAGAAAATACCACCAATTCCGCGAGGTTCTTGACGATGCTTAAGAAAAAAATACTGATCACACCATTTTTTATAGGTAGGATACACTTCCTCACCATATGGCTCACAGGCAGCTTTTGCCATTTGATGCCAATGCACGCAATCTTCTTCAAATCCATAATAAGGCGTTAAATCAAAACCCCCACCAAACCACCAAAAAGGAGTTTCTCCTGCTTTTTCTATCACAATAAATCGAACATTCAAGTGAGACGTCGGAATATAAGGATTACAGGGATGAACAACTACCGAAACACCTAAGGCTTGGAAAGCAGCATTCGCTAATTCAGGACGCTTAGCTGTGGCGGCTTGAGGTAATTGCTGACCGCGCACGTGAGAAAAATTGACACCTGCTTTCTCAATCACTCCCCCACCCGCTAAGACCCGCGTTAACCCACCTCCCCCTTCTTGATGCTGCCAGGCATCCTCATGAAAGACAGCCCCGCCGTCTTCTTTTTCTATCATCTGACAAATACGATTTTGTAAATCCAATAAATAAGATTTAACCGATGAAACAGCCGTCGCTGCCTCAATTTTTTCAATAAGATTAAAATCCGTCACTGTTATCATCATGCTCCAATTCAAGCCAAAGCGCATTAAACACCGCAAAGCTACATGCAAAGGCTGTACCTAAAATCCAAGAAAAATACCACATCGTTCACCTCCCGATGAGAATTTAATAAGGCTGACTCCCAGTATGCTCATCCTGTTGACTCACCTTCCCACGCAACGCACGGTATACCCAGGACGTATAGAGTAAAATTATCGGCATAAAGATAAGGACTGCGAACAACATAACCAATAACGTTAATCCACTCGATGAAGCATCCCACACCAATAAACTAGAGGCAAAATCACTAGAAGAAGGTAAGATGAAAGGAAACATACTCACCCCTACCGTCCCAATAATGCCAATGAGACTGACACTACTGCAAACAAACGCGAATCGAGCATTTCCCCACCGTGCTGTTAAGCATGATAGCAATGCACCTAACAAACCCAGCACAGGTAAAGTAATGGTTTTAGGATAACGCACATAATTTTCTATCCAACCACCTAATTTAAGCATCACTTGTTTATGTAGCGGATTAGAGAATCCATTCGGATCAACTTGACTAATGACTTCATATCCCATTATACCTTGCGCCACCCACACGCCACCGATAGCAAAAAAGAGAATAACGACTAATGACATCCACCGCGACCAGAAAATAGCACGGTCGCGAATCGGTGCATAGGTTTTGATTGCCAAATATAAACCACCATGCATGATCAACATCGCAATACTCAACACACCACACCACAATGAAAAAGGATTAAATAAATTCAATAACGAACCCGTATAGGAAATACGGAGGGATTCATCGAAATTAAACGGCACCCCTTCCAATACATTTCCTATCAACACACCAAAAATAAAAGCGGGAAATAATCCACCAATGAATACAATCCAATCCCAAAATCGTCGCCAAAACATATTCGGTAATTTACTGCGGTATTTAAAACTAACAGGTCGAGAAATACCCATCGTTAACAGTAGTAAAAGCATCAATAAATAAAAACCAGAAAAAGCAACCGCATAAACAGTCGGCCACGCAGCAAAAATAGCGCCTGCACCTAAGATAATCCAGACTTGATTGCCTTCCCAGAAAGGCTCGATGGTATTCAGTACAATTTCTCTCTCGGTTTCATTTTTAGCAATCAGTGGCAATAACATAGCCGTGCCAAAATCAAAACCATCGAAAATTGCAAAACCACTCAGCAATACACCAATTAAGGCCCACCAAATAATACGCAAAATTTCTGCATCTAACATCGGATAACTCCTTTATCCCTGAAGCTTTTGAGGTTGAATGGCAAAGTCATTTGCATTAAATAAATTGCCAGGGCCTAAGCGAATGTATTTAACCATCAGGTAAATTTCCACGACAGCGAGTGCGGTATAAAAGAGAATAAAACCGCCTAAGGAAATCCAGAGATCCGTCAAACTTAAAGAAGATGCACCCATAAACGTCGGCAACAAACCGTCAACGACCCAGGGTTGACGTCCATATTCAGCCACAACCCAACCCATTTCAGCCGCTAACCAGGGAAGCGGTAAACTGAATACAACCATCCATAAAAACCATCTATGATTCAGTAAACGGCGTCGCAAGGATAAATAAAATGCTACGCCAAATAAAAGTACGAAATAAAAACCGCAGCCTACCATCACACGAAAAGTCCAAAAAAGTGTAAATACATCGGGGACAGTATCCCACGCTGCTTGATCAATTTGTTCAGGAGTCGCACTAATCACATCGTTGTTATAGCGCTTAAGTAAGAAACCATAACCAATATTTTCTTCGTTCGCATTGAGCACATCTTCCGCACGTTTGTCATCAGGATTTTTTTCTAAGGTCTCAAGAGCATGATATGCACGCATCCCACTTCTAATTCTATCCCGCGCTTCATCTACCAAGTCGATAATGCCATAGACGGGTTCATGAATAGAGCGTGTTGCAATTAGTCCTAAAAGATAAGGGATTTTCACCGTATATTTAGTCGTATGCGTCGCCATGTCAGGAAACCCAATCACCGTCAGTGGCGCAGGCGCTGCTTCAGTTTGCCACATGCCCTCCATCGCGGCGATTTTCATTTTTTGATTGAGCCCCGTCAGATAACCGCTCTCATCTCCTAACACAATCACGCATAACGAGGCAGCTAAACCAAATGCCGCAGCCACAGTCATCGAACGTTTTGCGAAAGCCACATTGCAACCGCGCAGTAAAAAGTAAGCACTGATAGAAAGCACAAACATAGAGCCCGTCACATAACCCGCGCTAATAGTGTGAACAAATTTAGCTTGGGCTACATCATTAAAGATGACACTATAAAAATCGTATAATTCCATGCGCAAGGTATGAAAATTAAAATGTGCCCCTACGGGATGCTGCATCCAACCATTCGCAATTAAAATCCATAAGGCTGAAAAACTTGAACCCGCTGCTAACATCCACGTCACAATTAAATGAGCACCTTTCGAAATACGATCCCAACCAAAAAAGAAAATACCAACAAACGTTGCTTCCAAGAAAAACGCCATTAATCCTTCAATAGCAAGCGGTGCACCGAACACATCCCCCACATACTGGGAGTAGTAAGCCCAATTCGTACCAAATTGAAACTCGAGCGTGACCCCTGTTGCCACTCCCATCGCGACATTAATGCCAAACAATATCCCCCAATATTTGGTCATTGTCTTCCAAATAGGACGATTGGTAATAAAATAAACTGTCTCCATGATCCCGAGCAGGATAGAAAGCCCTAACGTTAAGGGAACAAATAAAAAGTGATAGAGCGCAGTCATACCAAATTGGAAGCGGGAAAGTAGGATAACATCACTTGCAGGTAGCATAGTGTATTCCTCTTTTTTGATAAGAAGAAGGATGTAACAGCAGCGCAAAACAAGTATATAATACGCTATATTTTTAAAAAATGGTAACCCATGCCTCTAAGGAGATTAACCGTGACTTCCCTTAATTCTTTTAATGCTCTACGCCAACTAACAGTCAATGGAATACACTACGATTATTACAGTTTACCGGTGCTTGAAGAAACTGGATTAAAAGGTATTGCTCGATTACCGCATTCATTGAAAATTTTGCTTGAAAATTTGCTGCGTTATGAAGATAACCATACGGTCAAGCGGGAAGATATTGAAGCGATTGGCGCTTGGTTAAAAACCAAAAAATCCGATCGTGAAATCGCCTATCGACCTGCGCGTGTGTTGATGCAAGATTTTACGGGTGTTCCGGCAGTGGTAGATTTGGGGGCCATGCGTAATGCTATCCAAGCCATGGGAGGTGATCCAAAAAAGATCAATCCACTTTCCCCTGTTGATTTAATTATTGATCACTCCATTCAGGTCGATGTATTTGGTGCACCAAATGCTGTCACCATTAATGGCCAGATGGAAATGGAAAGAAACAGTGAACGTTATGCTTTCCTTCGCTGGGGACAAACGGCGTTCAGTAATTTCCGTGTGGTACCACCCGATACGGGGATTTGCCATCAAGTAAATTTGGAATTTTTGGCCAAGTCTGTTTGGCATGAGGATAAAAACGGACGCAAAGTAGCGTACCCCGATACCTTAGTGGGAACCGATAGCCATACCACGATGATTAACGGCTTAGGCGTCTTAGGCTGGGGGGTAGGCGGTATTGAAGCAGAGGCTGCGATGCTAGGCCAACCCATTTCCATGCTGATTCCTGAGGTCGTCGGCGTCAAACTTATTGGTAAATTGCGTGAAGGCGTCACTGCTACCGATTTAGTTCTTACCTTGACTCATATGCTGCGCAAAAAAGGAGTCGTAGGAAAATTTGTAGAATATTTTGGCCCCGGTCTTGCTGATTTACCTGTTGCAGATCGCGCGACCATTGCGAATATGGCGCCTGAATATGGCGCAACTTGCGGCTTCTTCCCTATCGATCAAGCCACGCTCGATTATCTGCGTTTAACCGGACGCGATGAGCAAACCATTGCATTAGTGGAGGCTTATGCCAAAGCCCAAGATATGTGGCATGTGAAAAATGCGGAAGAACCTGTATTTACGGATGTCTTAGAATTAGATTTATCCAGTGTTGAACCCAGCCTGGCAGGACCTAAGCGCCCGCAAGATAGAGTGGAATTATCTCAATTAAAATCCACTTTTGATAAATTACTGACTGATACCAATCGTATCCAAGAAAAAAATAGTGCTTTTAAAACTGAACAAGGTCTTGACTTACACCATGGCGATGTCGTGATTGCTGCTATCACTAGCTGCACCAATACCTCTAACCCGAGCGTGTTAATGGCAGCAGGCTTAGTGGCGAAAAAAGCACTGGAAAAAGGCTTAGAACGTAAACCGTGGGTAAAATCTTCCCTGGCACCCGGTTCTCAGGTGGTCACACAATACCTAGCCATCTCTGGATTGCAAGCTTATCTTGATAAACTAGGTTTTAATTTAGTCGGCTATGGTTGTACGACGTGTATCGGTAACTCTGGCCCACTCCCAGAGGATATTGCTAATGCCGTTAATAAACACGATTTAACCGTCTCCGCTGTTCTTTCAGGCAACCGTAATTTTGAAGGCCGTATTCATCCTCAAGTCAAAGCAAATTGGCTAGCCTCTCCGCCTTTAGTGGTGGCCTTTGCATTAGCAGGCACCGTGTCGATTGACTTAAGCACCGATCCTATCGGCCACGATAAACAAGGCCAGCCAGTTTACCTACGCGATATTTGGCCTTCCAATGATGAAGTAGCCAAAGAAGTCGCTAAAGTTAGCAGTAGGATGTTCCATGAACAATATGCAGATGTCTTTACTGGCAATAAAGAGTGGCAAGGCATGCCAATACCGTTAGGTGAAACCTACGCCTGGCAAGCTGATTCGACTTATATTCAACATCCTCCCTTCTTCACTGATATGCAACCCGAACCCGGTAAGATCAAATCGATTGAAGGTGCCCGTATTCTGGCAATTCTAGGCGATAGTATCACCACAGACCACATTTCTCCGGCAGGCTCTATTAAACCCGACAGCCCTGCTGGTAAATATCTGCAAGCGCATGGTGTCAGCGTCAAAGATTTTAATTCTTATGGCGCCCGTCGAGGGAATCATGAAGTCATGATGCGTGGAACCTTCGCTAATATTCGCATTCGAAATGAAATGGTACCGGGTATAGAAGGTGGCATGACTAAGCATTATCCCAGTGGCGATGTGCTTTCTATTTATGATGCAGCAATGCGTTATAAGGAAGAACAAATTCCGTTGGTAATTATTGCGGGTAAAGAATATGGTACAGGTTCATCGCGTGACTGGGCTGCTAAAGGACCAAAGTTACAAGGTGTTGCCGCTGTCATTGCAGAAAGCTTCGAACGTATTCATCGGTCTAATTTGATTGGGATGGGGATTATACCATTACAATTTAAAGAAGGCATGACGAGAAAGACGCTCGATTTAAAAGGAACAGAAATCATCAGCATCCTTGGTTTAGACAATACCATGAAACCCGGTGCCGAGATAAAAGTAATCATTCAGCGTGAAGATGGTAGCCGCAATGAGGTAATAGTTATCAGCCGCATCGATACGCAGAATGAAATTGAATATTATCGACATGGTGGAATTTTGCAGTACGTGTTAAGAAACATACTGAAAAATAAATAGCCATTTTATTCATTTCCCGCAACTTAACTATCAATTATAATGATAGAGAAATTGCGGGATTTTTTTTCTTCAAAATCCTTAATAAAACCTTAATAAACTGTCGGTAAATTTGATACATTCAAAAAACTGACAGGAAGCGGATGCATGCTAGCTTATTTGGAGAATGCAAAAAAATTTTTTGCATACTATCAGTCACAGGAAAAGCAAAACTTTGGCGTGAATATTTATCTGTTAACTCGCTTACAGGAACAAGGATTTCTTTCTGCTGATTCTCCCCTCGAATTTAACCTCACACAATTTATTCGTCAGAATCGAGAAAAACTGGAAACAATTAACATCTTACAAGAAATTAAGACCACTGAATCTATTGATGCATACCAGTTTTTATCTCAACTTGGCATGAATAAGCGTTTTATCAATCCTCACATCAGCATAAATGAATTAGTGAATAATATGATTAAGGCTGATAGCCCCATTGATATCAACAAATTTTTACCTCAACTGGCTATTGATAGCCATTCTCTAAATGCTAACATTAGCCTGAATAATTCAGTTAATAAGATGATGGAGATTATTCGTGATAATTACCTTACTATTGGCAGATCTTATGCTCTTTTCTTCGAAACGCAATTGGTTTGCTCTAATCAAGACATACATCAACGTTCACCCAAATCCGATCTTCGAAACAATAAAATTCTAAAATTACCACTGTACGCCTCAAGAAATCCAAAAAAAATAAAGGAAAAATGCGATTTTTTTCATGAGATTATTAATAAAAAAATTCAACATATAGTCGCTATTGGCGATTCAAATGAATTACCCTATATTCAGCCAGGAAAAAAAGTAAAATATTCTTCTAATAATATTTCTGCACACCTTAATTCCCAACAACTCACCAACACCAATGGGCTTTCTCATTATCAATTAGATTGTACTGTTAACGTTTCTATTGGTGAAACGCTTGCACATGATCAAAAAATATTAACACTTACTCATATTTCCACAAAAGATAATCTATTAGAATTAAATGAGGAAGCACTTAAACAAGTTTACTCGGATTTATCTAGAAGAATCAAAAAAAATGAAGGTATCCTCATATTTTGCAATGATGGTAGAGGTCACACGGGCGTAGTGATTGCAACGCTCTGTTCTTTATTGAAGGAAAATAAGGAAAATATCGAAAAAATTTTTGCTACGGATGATATTTTTTTTATTCATAAGAATATTCTTAAGTTTGTTAATTTATTGCGTTGCTATCGGCGCGGGTTAATTAAAGAACCTGAACAATTATTTCAATTTCTACAGGATGCTATTCAATATAAAAAGCTTGAATATCAAGATTTAATGGAACATGTCGACGACACAATAGGCCTATTATATGACAAAGAGGTAGAAGATGTAGAAGATAAGGAACTTCAAGAATTTGTAATGATACCTAATGGAATTAAAGAGGAAACAGAAGAAGCAAAAAAACCTGAGGCTCGCGGGTATTCTACTCTCAGCAACATAGCAAAAACCACCATGAGCTTTTTTTCCCGCTCAACAACTTCCTCAACGGTATCTAAAAAAGAAGATGTAAAAACTGAATCATCAGCTTCATCTACTTATAGTAGTAAGAGTTTATTGTCCTCTTGGTGGGGATCCTCTGCTACTAAAACAGCGCCAGCCCAGAATAATGAAAATGTTCCCTACCGTGAAACTCTATCTCCTATGAGCTAGTGCATGAATAATTTATTGATTCCCCAATAACCTTTTATCCATTTCCCGCAACTTAAATATCACCTATCCGTCATATTGAACATTGCGGGAATTTTTTCATGCGCCACTTCCCTTGATCCTTTATCTCACTTCATGCTACCATAAATTCCAATATATAGTTTCTCATTACCAATAAGAAAATTCTCTCTCATCTGTTTTTAATTTTAAAACCACAAAAAACTGCCCCTTTAAATAGGAGGGAAAAAATGCGTATCATTTTCAAAGATACATCGGATGAAATCCAGTATGACTATTGGGATGCTCTACCTGACAAAACAATGACTTTACGCATCAAGGGTGAATCAGCTTATAAAATTAACATTCAAGCTCTTTATTTTTATGGTCTATATAAACAAAGTATTTATAATTCATATAAAGAAAAACCTGATCTAGCTAAAGATATAAGAGAGCGTAAAAAAGAATATCAAGAACGCAGCGGAAGTGAATTAAGTAAAAACTCCAACTATCAGGATCCGATCTATCATTATTCAGTAGCTGCTTCATTAGGAGCAATGAAAGAATGGATAGAATCGAATGGAAAAATGAAATGTTATATTGCCTATCAAAATAAAAATGGCCATCGATCAAAAATAGGTTTTATCCATTTTATAGAACAAACAGTGAATGACAAACCTATCGTCTATATTGCGCAAGCTGGCGTTGAAAATCGCGGAAAAAGTGTGGGGCGTCACCTTATGGAATGTGTACTTGCCCATTATCCCCCTCAAACTGAGTTTTATATTTTAACGCGTGTATTTAATAGTGAGGCTAAAAATCTTTATCAAGCAAGATTAAAATTTGACCCTATTGAAGAATGGGAAATCAAGCAATTAGGCTATGATGATCGCTATTGTGGGTTCAAGCACACAACCTCAGCAGAAGAAGTTAATTCAATAAAAAATAACCAAATTATTTTTTCTGCTCTTCCCCAAAATTATGCTATGAAATGTGGAATTTTTGCTAATAAAAAATTGGAAACTACTAGCAGCGAAGAAAAATATACTTTATTGCAGAGAAGATAATAACTATCTCTAAACGCGAATCCCGGATAAGCTCTGCCTCGGTCATACCAAGGAGGAGCAAATTCTAGTCTTGCAATAAGTGCTAAATAGTGTATTATTCGCCTCATGGAAAACACTATCAGCATAAGCAAGGCAGCGAAACTTCTGGGCGTTACCGTCA
>JAJPJH010000027.1 GCA_021324335.1 Gammaproteobacteria bacterium | reverse complement strand
TAGCTTCCCTGATGCCGACTAGGGCGGGTGGTGAGTACAGGTTTAGGATTCCCTTTGCTCAAGAAAAACTAAAGGCAAGTCCACCCGTATCGCACCGCAAATCCTGCTTGGTACGTCCGCTGACACTACTCCTTATCGCCCAGGTTCGGCAGTTGAGTATTGAAGTCGCCCACTGCCGCAAAAACCGCTTTCCAGGCAAACAGGTTGGCTGTTGCACCATACTGCTCCCGCTGCACGTAGGTTTCTTGCTGCACGTAAAACTGGCTATCGAGATATTCGGCGGCGCTGGGCTGGTTATTTTTGAACGTAAACACGATTCTTCCGGCAGCGATCGCTGCATCAGAGAGTGCCCGTACTCCTGCCGCCAGCCAATCTGCCGAGGGCACACAGTCCGCATCTGTGAAGGCAATGATTTCCCCTCTAGCAACGATTAGCCCCTGGTTGCGTGCCTGGAACGACCCCCGTATTGCTTCGTGCGTGAATACCACGTTGGGAAAGCACCTCACTACAGTAGCAATAGCCTCTGTGGCGCCATTATCGACCACGACAACCTCATAACGGCTGTAGGGATAGGTCTGGACATAGAGCGCCTGCAGGCAGAGCTGAAGCCGATGAGTGTCGTTGTAGACCGGAATGATAACGGAGACGAATGGTTGTTCCATTCTATGTATCTGCTGTCAACCGATTTTTACTGAGTGGGCCTGACCGCGATTGCTTTACGCCATCGCTTACTTGGAACGGACGCTCCGGGAAGTACAAAAATTAGAGGCTGTTTGAAAAGCCGGATCGGACGTAAAAAAGCTCACACGGTTAGGTTGTAAGTAGCGAAACTTCAACCCCGTGAGAGCGATGGTTAAATTCTACTCAAGCAACTTCACTGCCGCCCAATTTGAACTCATCAAACCCCTGATTCCAGGGGCTAAGCCCGGTGGTCGTCCTCGTCGCGTTAGCATGTGGGCCGTCCTCAACGCCATTTTTTATGGCGTCACCCAAGGATGCAAATGGCGCGATATCCCAGCAGACTTTCCCGCTTGGCAAACCGTATACACTTACTTCCGCAACTGGCGTCAAGACGGCACCTGGAAAGCGATCCACGACCGCTTAAGGGGATGGACTCGGGCTACGGCAGGACGGCAGGAAAGTCCATCGGAAGTCATTTTGGACAGTCAAAGTGTTCCCAGTGCGCCGATGGTGCATCAAGCGGTGGGCTTTGACCGTTTCAAAGCGACCAAGGGTCGTAAACGGCATACCGTTGTTGATACCTTGGGACTGGTGATGTGTGTGCTGGTCAGTGCCGCTAGTCTGCCCGAACGAGCAGGGGGACAGGCGGTTTTGCAACGGTTGCACGCGTTAGGGGATCAGGTGGCTCGGCTTTATCTGGTATGGGTGGACGGGGGATACAAAGGAGCCCCATTTTTGGAATGGGTGATGGACCGATTTCGGTGGGTCGTTCAAGTGGTGTTGCGACCCGAACAGACTGAAGGCTTTGTTCTGCTGAAGAAGCGATGGATTGTCGAACGGACGTTTGGCTGGTGGCAATGGTACCGACGATTAAACATTGATTATGAAGGTTTACCCGAGAGTTCAGAGGCGATGATTTAGATTGCGATGATCCGGCTTATGGTCAGGCGGTTGGCATAATTTGCTACACCCCAACACCTTTTCAAACAGCCTCTTAGATCGGTACTGATCGTATTTGATTTCTATGGGCATAAAAAGTTTATTCAACTTCTCAGTAGACGAACCAAAGATTTTTGGACCCTTCTTCAGAATATTATGCTTATATCGAATATCTTCAAGTATAGATAATATCTTTGCTTGATCAGCATGGATACCGTTACCACATGAATCTTCTAAGCTTTTCAAACATTGTTCAATTTTATTAGCAAGTTCGTCAACTGTAGATTTACAGCTGCCT
This sequence comes from Gammaproteobacteria bacterium, assembly GCA_021324335.1. Classification (GTDB taxonomy): domain Bacteria; phylum Pseudomonadota; class Gammaproteobacteria; order DSM-16500; family DSM-16500; genus Aquicella. The sequence goes on along the minus strand of JAJPJH010000027.1, from coordinate 3,272 downwards.
GGAGTGTCAGCGTTTATGGAATCGCAAACTATAATGACTAAGCCTTGATATATATACTTCCAAAGACGAGCACTCAAGACAAAATATTGATCATGAAGAATACCTTCGTCCCCTTTTGAACTTATTTCACCATCGATCTTTTTGATTTTGGATCGCCATCGATCGATTGCACACTGATATTCTTCTTTCCATATATAAGCCAATCCTAAATAAAAGCTGGGAAGATGCTTTTCCAGAGTGGCAATCAGCGCATTAATGTAGCTAGTCAAAGACTGTGATTTTTCCTGGAAACATTGGTGAAGAAACGCTTTCTTTAAAAGTCTTGCATCTTCAAGGGAAAAATATCTGATTAACCAATGAGATTTATCACTATTGAAAAGTTTTTCAAGTGATGTGCTGGCTTCATCGATTTTTCTAGAAAGATTAGGTTCCTCAAAGTCTTCAGTAGTGAAATTAACAAAATTATAAACTATAGATATCATCTCAAGTGAAATATTTCCAATACATGCATTCATATGATCCTCATAGCAATGGGGCTTTTTCCATGCTTCAAAAGCCTGTTCAGGATTGCCACGCAAAGCATATACTAAACCAATATTAAATTGCGGGATATGCAGCGGAAAGTATAGGCTAGTATTTCGCGTATTACATTCCTCGAAAATTTTAATTGCTTCTTGAAATTCCTTCTCTGCACAAGTTAAATCATCATCAATAGCATCTCCAACAATACTCCGCTGTGTAACAGTTGAAGGAATGCCATGAAAAGCTCTTACCAAATAAGTATACCCTTGTCCGTTATGCAACCACGCGTGCCACTGTTGAAAGGTCATATCACCCTGAAAGATTTGACTATCAGAGAGCATTTCGAGTCCATAACTAAATGCTTTAAGTGAATTTGGAAAATCTAGCTGTTCGCAATAGATTAAACCAAGATTGCGGTAAGCAACAACAAAATCAGACTTCTCATCCAATGCGTTCTCAAAGTTCTTGATTGCATCCACATAGTTTCCTTGATCGCGATATAAATTACCTAAGCGATTATATGCAAGATGTCGATTCTTATTGCATTTTTCTATTGATTCTAAAAGCAGTTTCTCTGCCTCCCTAAGCTTAATTTCCTTGAGGTAATCTTTTGTACTGACATAATTAATTTTTTCAATCATCAGTGCGCCCAAATTACTTGGGGACAAAGCATCGTCGATCGCATATTTAGAGGCTCGACCGAATGCTTCCATAGCATCATATATTTTTGCTTGATTTTTAGCTAGATTATTTGAATCACTGGAATTCACGGTATTTTCTTGCAAAGCTTCTCCTAACCCATTGAGAACATAAGAAATTCCTGAAGCCCATGTTTCAATTCGCATGTACTCGCTACAGCTCTCACTATGAGGTGATAAAGCTAATTGGATGTATCTAAAACGTGATCTAATGTGATAAATCACACGCCCTAGGTGAGGAAATAATTTACTTGAACTTTTAGACTCCTGGTATCGAGTGATGCCTCTCAGATATTGATCAAAAAGTCGTGACTTAATCTTCTTATCCCACTTCAGATGGCCTAATAAAACCTTCTTCTCAAACAATTGCTGTACAATACTCGGCTCAAGGGAAATTGCATATCGAAAGAGTTTTTCTGCCTTGTCGAGTTTCTTGCTTAAAAGCGCAGCAATTCCGAGGTTATAAAGCAACCCAAAAGAAAAAGTATCGTTGGGTTCTGCATTCAAGAATTCAAGACATAAAATAATAGCATTCTCAAGATTTTCACTGGTAGGAACCTGTTTGAATGTGTTATATGCGCTGAGAGCGTCTGTAAATCGTTTAAAGTTACATACTAACGAGAGAGGTTGACTCGATAAAGTATTTGAAATCGTATATGCTAACTTTTCAACGAGCAAAGGGATCTCATCACGTTCTTCAAAGCAAGCTTGAACAGTATTTTTGGTTAGCTCCCATGCCCAGGAACGCTTTCCTTGCTCCACGTGAGCAATTAATCTCAGATGGCCCGAATGCTCATGAAGGCTGCCAGTAATCACTCTTCGTTTCGAGGAGGATAGAAAATCAGGCCAGATTCGCTGGAGAAAAAGCATCAATTGGGCAAGAGAAAGTTTAGCAGCAAGTGGGCCAACTGTGGTAATTTCACCAATGTTTCCAATCAGGCCATCCGCACTTGACTTTATTCGAGGAAAGCTTATACCACCGATTAATATATCTGTATAAAAACTCTTTACATCGATACTAGCGTCAGTACTTGGGACTTGAACATCTAATTCTACCTTCTCGTCATTTTGATTCGCCAATTCATGTATATGGCGAATTTCATGCAACTTTGCGATCAGAAGCTCGGCAATAGAATCACCGACCTTATCAATTTTTTCCAGCTCCTTTTTATCCTTCTTATTCTCAAGCACATTCGGATTGTTTTCGACACCTTCTGCGTCCTCTTTAATACTCTTGGATTCCCTCAGATCCTTAAACGGAATAATAATCGTTCCTGCGCCTCTTTGGATAATTCCAAACATCAGCGCGAGCAAAAACAAACATCCGATGCATAAAACAAGCACCAAAGCTATGTACAATAACGCTTCTGACGTGGATTTAAGCTGCGTAGATAAATCTGCAAAGGAAGCCTTTTCTTTATTGCCATTCTCCTTATCACTACTCACCTTGTCCTGATCTGAAATAGCTTGAGGAGACCAATTACGCTCAAAAGAAATTGACTCGATTTGCTCTTCTTTTACTACTGCTCTTAAATCTAAATAATTCAAATCTACTTTCGGCAGAATCGTTGTTAGAGCCGACGAGTAAATTGCGATGAGGGTTATTGTTAGCGATGTCATCTTAGTTAACCAAATTGATTTATGCAGATATTTTCAAGTTGAGACCAAATTTAATTCTTCAATATCCAACAATTTACTAATTCTTAAATTGGCCTCCAATAGCGATTAAGCAGTCCTTAAGAACCCAGTAAAATTCAGCTTGCCATACTTCTGCTTTCCAAAATAATTAAGGAATATTAATTTTTGCTGACACTCAAAAGTCAGAATCCTCGAAAATTCCAGGGGCGAAGTTGTGGAAAAGAAATCTTATACGATCTATATTCTACTTAAGATAGAAAATTTATTGAATATGCATTCACTGTTGCATCAAAACTTAGCAAAACGTACTTGAGCTACCACTCCTAGTTCACGTGTGAAACAGAGGGAATAAGTAGAAGCTCCTCCAATTCCTGCTGATAATCGATATGTTGACTACAGTTTGGCGCTGTGGTT
>JAJPJH010000092.1 GCA_021324335.1 Gammaproteobacteria bacterium | reverse complement strand
TGGTTCCCCCGGCGAAGTAGTAAATGGTAACGCTAGCCACGGCTGCGTCAGGATGTTTGTCGATGATGCAGAATGGCTGCGCTATGACTTCGTTGATCCGCCAATGGAAGAAAATGATTATCGTGGTACCAAAGTGGTTGTCCTTCCTTATTAATCTAAATTAGGCCATTTTTATATTTTATGATAAAATACTGTCCATATTTAATAATGGAATAGGTGAAAATTCCCTATTATTATTGTGCTGACGCTGGTCAGAAAAGAATAGATACACTAAGATAAGCGCCTATGAAAAAGAAACCCTTGATATATGTCATTCCCCTAATCATTGTTCTGTATTTGATTGGGCATATCTTTTTCCCTACGCGTCAAAACCCGGAGGGGACAGTGAATGTTGCTATTAATCGCGTGGAAAAAGAAGATGTGACGGTGAATTTACAAACCATCGGAACCGTGCAAGCTTTTTCTTCTGTCGACGTTAAGTCGATGGTGACGGGACCGTTGGTGAGCACTGGTTTTAAAGAAGGTGATGTCGTGGAACAAGATCAGATATTGTTTCAAATTGATCAACGTCCTTTTATTGCTTCGCTCAATCAGGCTAAAGCTAATTTAGCGCGTGATCAAGCCACCCTGAATAATATTCAATTGCAAGTAAAACGAAATACACCGCTATTAAGCAAGGGCTATATTGCGAAACAAGATTACGATACGCTGGTTGCAAATGAAACATCCGCTGAAGCGACGGTGAAAGCAGATGAAGCAGCGGTTGAAAATGCACAATTGCAATTAAATTACACAACGATTCGTGCACCTATGATAGCTAAAACCGGAAATATCCTTTTGAAACCGGGTAGTGTGATTAAAGCAAATGATACCAATGCATTAGTGACGCTAAATCAAATTAATCCTATTTATGTGGCTTTTTCTGTACCACAAAGCAATTTATTAGGAATCCAACAAAGCATGCAAAAAGGATCGGTGGTAGTCAAAGCCTCTGTAAATGGACAAGAAATAGAACAAGGCACATTAACTTTTATAGATAATGCAGTGGATGTAACGACAGGTACCATTCAGCTTAAAGCAACTTTTCCTAATAAGCAGCGATTGCTCTGGCCGGGTGAATATGTCAGTGTTGATTTACCAGCAGAACATCTACAACAAGCATTGTTAGTGCCATCATCTGCATTATTAACCGGACAGAAAGGTTTTTATGTCTATGTGATTGATGATAATAATAAGGCTCACATGCGTAGTGTCATACCAGGTCCGGTAATTGATGATAGGACAGTCATAGCGCAAGGATTACAAGCTAGCGAAAAAATCGCAACCTCCGGTCAATTACGATTAAAAGAAGGGACATTCGTACAAGCAAATTCATAAAGGTAAACCCTCGTGACTAGCTCAGAATTGAATATCAGTGAAATTTTTATCCGTCGTCCTGTCATGACGGTCTTAGTAATGTTGGCGTTATTCTTTTTTGGTCTATTTGCGTATCGCTCCCTACCTGTGAGTGATCTTCCCGACGTGGACTTTCCCACTATTTTAGTTTCTGCAAATTTATCCGGTGCAAGCCCTGAAACGATGGCTAGTGCTGTAGCGACCCCGCTTGAAAGACAATTTTCAACAATTGCGGGTCTCGATAGCATGAGTTCTGTCAGCAGTTTAGGGCTGACGCAAATTACCTTACAATTTAATTTAGATAGAAGCATTGATAGCGCCGCGTTAGATGTTCAATCAGCGATTACTGCAGCGTTAGGACAATTGCCGTCGAATATGACGTCGACACCTACTTTTCGTAAAGTAAACCCTTCAGCGGCACCGATTCTTTATCTTTCGTTAAGCTCGGATACCTTGCCTTTATCAGTCGTCAATAAATATGCTCAGACCATGCTGGCACAACGTATCTCGATGATTAATGGGGTCGCGCAAGTAAATGTATTTGGTTCGCAAAAATATGCGGTTCGTATTCAAGTCGATCCCACTAAACTTTTTTCTCATAATTTAGGTTTAGACCAAGTTGTTAATGCAGTTCAGCAAAATAATGTGAATTTAGCGACGGGTAACATGGATGGTTCGAAAGAGGCTTATTTTATAAAAGCAAATGGTCAATTGACCGATGCAGCAGCTTTTCAACCATTACCAGTTGCTTATATCAATGGTGCTCCCTTACGAATTCAAGATATTGGTCAAGCAATTGATAGTGTCGAAAATAATAAAGTTGCCAGTTGGCATGATGGCGATCGTGCTGTTATTTTAGCGGTTCAGCGGCAACCTGGTTCAAATACCATTGGAGTCATTGATGGCATTAAAAAAATTCTGCCAGGTTTTGAAGAAACTTTACCGGCTAATGTGAAATTGTCGACTGTTTATGATCGGTCAGTTTCCATTCGGGCAGCGATTGAAGATGTACAATGGACGCTTATCTTAGCGGCTGTGTTAGTCGTACTTATTATTTTTTTATTCTTACGTAACCTTTCTGCAACGATTATTCCAATGTTAGCTTTGCCATTGTCCGTGATTGGTACGTTTGCTTTCATGTATGAATTTAAATTTAACTTAGATAATCTTTCTTTACTCGCTCTCACATTAGCAGTGGGTTATGTGGTTGACGATGCCATCGTGATGTTAGAAAACATCTTCCGTTATCGAGAAATGGGACAAGGAGCCCTGCAAGCAGCATTGAATGGTTCAAAACAAATTGGTTTTACCATTATCTCGATGACTATTTCACTAGTCGCTGTCTTTATTCCTGTTTTATTTATGGGTGGCTTATTAGGCCGCTTATTCCATGAATTTGGTGTTACCATCACGTTGTCAATTTTAGTCTCGGGTTTAGTGTCACTCACCTTAACACCCATGATGGCAAGCCGATTTCTGCATGGTGAATTAAATGAAGAGAAATATGCTTGGCAACAAAAAGTAGAAGCTATTTATCGTAGTATGGTTGCACTTTATGACCGTACGTTGCATTGGACGTTTGAACATCAACACTGGATGATGGGTGTGTTTGTATTTACGTTAGTGTTATCAGGTTATTTATTTTATGTTGTTCCTAAAGGTTTTTTACCTAGCGAAGATACGGGACAATTATTTGCTTATACCGAAGCAGATCCTTCTGTTTCTTTTGCAGCGATGGTGGATCGTCAACAACAGTTAGTTCAAATTTTTCGCGACGATCCGAATATTAAAAGTGTAGTTTCCATCGTTGGTGCAGGCGGTGCCACCTCATCTGTCAATGCCGGTCGTATTTTTATGAGCTTGAAACCGCTGAATGAGAGACAATTAAAAGCGGATCAAATTGTTCAAGAGCTGCGAACGAAAGCAGCAGCGATTACGGGTATTAATGCCTATATTCAAAATATTCCCAGCATTATGATTGGTACAATGCAAAAAAGTACTTATCAATACACATTGCAATCAGGTGATTTACAAGATCTTTATAAATGGGCAACCATTTTCGTTGACCGCATTTCGCAATTACCCGGTTTTCAAGATGTGACAACGGATTTGCAATATACAGGCCCGCAAGTAGACATTCATTTATTACGAGATAAGATGGCAGCCTTAGGTATTTCTGCACAAGCAGTAGAAAATACGCTGGCGTATGCTTATGGTGGCCAGCAGCAAATTTCTACCATTTATCAGCCGGAAGATGATTACGAAGTATTGTTAGAATTATTGCCGCAATATCAGGATAATCCTAGCCTGTTATCACAATTATACGTTCATTCTAATAATGGGAATATGGTTCCCTTACAAGCTATTGCGAATGTGGGATTAACGAAAGGATTGCTAGCCGTAAATCATTTAGGGCAATTTCCGTCAGTGACGATTTCATTTAACTTAAAACCAGGTGTTTCGTTAAGTGAAGCGGTTACTGGCATTAATGCGATTAAGAAAGAATTACAACCACCGCCTACATTGATTACAGGCTTCCAAGGAACAGCACAAGTTTTCCAATCTTCTATGGCAGGATTAGGTGTATTACTGATTGTGGCTATTTTAACAGTGTATGTCGTGTTGGGTATTCTTTATGAAAGTTTTATTCATCCATTAACAATTTTATCAGGTCTTCCTTCTGCAGGGGTGGGGGCTTTATTAACGCTAATTATCTTCCACACTGATTTAAATCTTTATTCTTTTATCGGCATCATTATGTTAGTGGGTATTGTTAAGAAGAATGCCATCATGATGATTGATTTTGCTTTGGATGCACAACGTAATGAAAATAAATCACCAACAGAAGCAATTTATCAGGCTTGTTTACTGCGCTTCCGGCCTATCATGATGACGACGATGGCAGCGTTGATGGGTGTGTTGCCGGTGGCATTAGCTTTTGGCGCAGGTAGTGAAACGCGTAGACCGTTAGGGTTGGCGGTGGTGGGTGGATTGTTGGTTTCGCAATTGTTGACGCTTTATATTACGCCGGTGATTTATTTGTATATGGAAAAAGTGTCGCAGAGAATGCGATTTCGGAAAGCTACTAGAAATAAAATTGGACTACCGACAACTGATGTTACAGATGGGTTATCTAAGCCAGAATTGGCATAAATTTTCTTCTTGTTCAAGAGAAACAAGGGTGGCCGTAAATTGTGACCACCTTGTTAGTGGTTGCTTCCAAAATAGTAGCCCTATCAATGTCGGCTCATATTTAATTGGTGTTGTTTTGAGGGATGCTCATAAGCAATATAACTTCCTGGCCAGGAGAATATTTTCTGTTTGTATGCAGTAGATTTTATATCTTTATCTATTTTATTAAAGCCTAATTTATCTTGGTAGAGCGCTTGCTCATTCTCAGCAATTTGACGAACATGGGTTTGCATAGTAGGGGCATCTGGGTATAAACGCTCTAAATCTTCAATTATTTGGTTACTTATTTCTGGTTCTTGTTTTATATATTTACTTGCAACTTGTAGATCTAATAAAACAATATTTTTATCATCTGGATCTTGGCCGTAAACAGCAACCGCTAATATCTCTTGATTATGCAAACATAATCTGCAAGAAACTAAACCCTCATCCCATAGTTTCATGCCATCTTCTACTATTTTATTGATATAATCATGTTTAGATATGTCCTGAATTCCTAATTTTTCTTCCGTAAAGGGTTCAAAATCTCTCGTATAGTTTTCCTTAAATAAATCACTAATTTTTTTTCTAGTATTTTGATCATGTTTATTGGCATCAATAAAATGAAAAGTTTTAGTATTTGTAAACATATAGATTCTCCTTTGTTTATAATTGTAAATGCGATATTTTCTTTATGGAAAAACAAAGAAAACAAAGAATTAAATATGCTGTGTGAATTGAAATGTTGTTTAATTAGTTTTAAATAATTGGTGTAATATGTCAAGTATTGGGAGCTCAAAAGACTATATTTCAAGTAATAAGCTAGACAATCACAATTTTATCTAATTCGATAGATTTATTGTAGGTAAGCCGTAATATTTTTGTATATGGTCAAAGTCACGGTCATTGTGAAGTAAAGGAATATTATCCTCAATGGCTACAGCAGCAATTATACAATCTACTGTCTTACGTATAGTGATCCCTTTATTGCGCAAAGTGCGAAAAATTTCTGCCGATAATATGAAAGTCTGCCGTGTCATCTCAATGTATATCAATGAATTAAATGCTTCTTTTACTTGGCGTTGCTCATGTGAACTTTTTATGCCTTGTAAAATTTCGGTGAGTATAATACCGCAAAGGCATAAATCTTCTTGTTGTTCAATCGTATTTGCGAGATAGGAGGTATAGGGAGTATTTCGACCTACAAAAAAATCTATCCAGACAGTGGTATCAACTAAAATCACACATCTCTTCCTTCACGTGAAGCTGATAAATCTCCTTCCCAGTGAATTTTACCGCGTAATTTTAATAACATTTTTTGTTTTTCATGTCTTAATAATTCGCGTAAGGCATAATCAATTAAAGCCCGACGAGTTTTAATTTTAGTGAGTTTAAGAGCGTCGTTCAGTAATTTTTCATCTAAAACAATATTAGTGCGAATCATTGTAAAATCTCATTTTTTATCACCCTATACACATTATATTATATTTTTTGTGTATTAGAAAGTATTTGACAAAAATATCTAATTTAGACTAAAATTCCCAAAATATAAACAAGAGTCCTATCTTTATATGATAAAAGTAATTAAATCTGTCCTTCCTATCGCGGAGGCCATACAGCGACTTCTCCATCCCCATGCAGAAGTTGTCATTCACGATATTAAGAAAAATCAAATTATCGCCATCTATCATCCTTTTTCTAAACGCAGGGTAGGTGATTCTTCGCTACTAAGTCAGGAAGAAATGGATAGATTGGAAGATTGTATTGGGCCTTATGAAAAAATAAATTGGGACGGTAAAAAACTAAAATCAGTCAGTAGTGTTATTCGGGACGAGAAAGGAAAAGTAGTGGCTATGATGTGTATTAACTTGGATATATCCAAGTTAGAAAAAATGGCTGACTTTATTGCCCAGTTTATTAGTCGAGATCAATTTATTCCACAGCCAGAACCGCTATTTAAAGACGATTGGCAAGAAAAAATTAATAAATATATAAATCATTATTTACATGAACAACATCTCACGTTAGAAACGCTTAATCGAAAGGAGAAAAAAGAGCTTATTGAACATCTACATAAAATAGGTGCTTTTACTGGCAAAAATGCAGCTCTTTATATTGCACAAATTATTGGCGTCTCTCGTGCCACTATTTATAACTATTTATCAGATATCGAAAATGCGGAGTGAAGTTATGTTATTACCAGCCTTTAAATTAGAAGAATATTTTGCAAAATATGAATTTATAGCCTCTTATACCATGGCCTCTTCAGATCCTGAAACTTATACGCTTACTGAATTATTAGGCATGGCGGATGAAGAATGTTTATCGCTTTGGAATAATTTAAAATTTAGTTATACAGAAACACATGGCTTACCCTTGTTACGAGAAGAAATCAGTAAGCTTTACACGCATCAAAATAAGGAGAATTTTTTAATTTTTTCAGGAGCAGAGGAAGCTATCTATATCACTATGCAAGTCTTGCTTCAGCCAGGAGATGAAGTTGTGGTGGTGACGCCTTGCTACCAATCGCTAAAAGAAATTCCAAAGGCAATAGGCGCGAAGGTAACTAAAGTTGCATTAGAATGGGAAAATAGTAAATGGAATTTTAATTTAGATAAATTTGCATCTGCTATAACAGGCCAAACTAAACTAGTTATAGTAAATTTTCCGCATAGCCCAACGGGATGTCATATTAGTAAAAAAATGTTTGAATCTATCCTTGATATTGTCAAGCAACATAATGTCTACCTGTTTAGCGATGAGGTATACCGATTATCAGAATATAATCCAGAGGATTGTCTCCCTAATGCTATTGACTGTTATGAGAAGGCAATCAGTTTAGGCGTTCTCTCAAAATCATTTGGTTTTCCGGGGTTACGTATCGGGTGGACAGGATCACAAAATAAAGCGCTATTAGAGCGATTAGCCGCCTATAAAAATTACACGACTATTTGTAATAGTGCACCAAGTGAAATATTGTCCCTAATGGTATTACGGAACAAGGATGCTATTTTAAAGAGAAATATATTAATCGCTAATCAAAATTTAGATTTATTAGACCAATTTTTTTCTCGTTATCCCATGATATATGAATGGTATCGGCCTAAAGCTGGCTTTGTTAATTTTCCACGATTAAAGCTTGAGATGAATATTGAGGAATTTGCTAAGCAACTGGTCGAAGAAGAGAGCGTTATTATTTTGCCAGGTACGATGTTTGATAATGAGGAGAATCATTTTCGCTTAGGGTTTGGTAGGCGTAATCTGCCCGAGGCGCTTGCGCGAGTAGAACGATTTAGTAAAAAATTTCAGTAAATTAAGAAAAGGTATATGAAAATAATTAATTTAGATCAAATTAAAGAAATCCTCGATTCAATTAATATTATTCCCACAATAGAAAAAGGTTTTGTGGCTTATTCGAATGGTGATGCGGTTATACCATCCGTTGGCGAATTAATTTTTAACAACCCTCCTGGTGATGTGCATATTAAATATGGCTATATAAAAAGTGATGATTATTACGTCATAAAAATCGCTTCTGGATTTTATCGTAACCCCGAATTAAATTTAAAGTCTAGTAATGGCATGATGTTAATCTTTAACCAAAAAACCGGAGTGCCTTTAGGTATTTTACTAGATGAAGGCTATCTAACAGATATCAGAACGGCAGCAGCGGGAGCGATTGCTGCTAAATATTTAGCGCCTTCCACGATACAAAAAATTGGCATTCTTGGAACAGGTATCCAGGCAAGATTGCAATTGCTTTATTTACAGCAAGTTACTGATTGCCGCAATGCTATGGTATGGGGGAGGAATATAGATAAGTTGAAATGTTTTCAATCTGATATGCAAGAAAAGGGTTTTTCAGTAAGTGTTACTCAAGTTATGGAGGAGATAACTTCTAATTGTAATCTAATTGTAACAACCACTCCGGCTACTTCCCCTTTACTCTGGGGAGATCAAATTCAAAAGGGAACTCATATTACCGCTGTAGGTACAGATAGTGCATATAAGCAAGAATTGGATTCAGCTATCTTTAAAAAGGCGGATGTCATTGTAGCCGATAGCATTGTCCAATGTATAGAGCGAGGTGATATTGCTCATGCCATTAGAGATAACGTTATTAATAAAGAAAAATTGGTGGAATTAGGAAATATCCTATCTGGTATAAACAGAGGACGAATGTCGGATGAACAAATTACTGTTGCTGATTTAACCGGGGTAGCTGTGCAAGATATTGCAATAGCAAAATTAATTTATGATAATTTCGACAGCTTTATTATTTAATAATCTTTAAACTCAAATTTTATTGAAGTTTGAAAGTGGCTAGATGAATGTAGAGTATAAACGATACATAAAACGATTAATTATCAGCTGCGCAGACTGGCGATTAGGCTTACTGATAATAGCATATAAAATAGAATTGCAATTGGTAGTAATAAAGTGGCTTTGAGGCCAATGCTATTGACTAAAATTAAATTAATTACACTAAAACCTAAACTAATAAAGTTCATCAATGCTGAGCCATAGGCTTTATTGGGTGTTTGGGCGATGCCGATCATGGCGGCATTGGGATAAATCATCGAATTACCTAAATACAAGGGAGCTAAAGGTAAAAATAAACTCATAACTGAAAGATAATCGGTGGCAAAAATTAATAAATAACTGATTGCAGCAAGTAACCCCACGCTAATACCCATGATCATGGTGCGATAAGCTGTTACACGGGTGGCTAAATGAGCAGCGATTAAGGAACCTAATAACATACCGACTGGTGGCAGCATATTCCATAAGCCGTAGCTCGAGGCAGATAAGTGTAGATCAATCCGGCCAATAAAAGGGGCCAAGGTTGAGAAAGTATATAAAATGCTGGTGGCGCAGCCTAAAATTAAACCGCAAGTGATGACATGCCCTTGGCAATTTTGCCAATAATTTTTTCTAATCGTAGCAAAATCATCACTACACAACGTTTCATTGAGTTTAGGCATTGCTAAACAGAGTAATAAAACGAATAAACCATACATCAGCAAAAATATAAAACAAGCGATCCAATTAAAATAATCGACTAAAAAACCACCGATGGTGATGCCGATGCTAGGCGCTAGGGCAAATGATAGCGAAGCATAGGCGGCAATTTTTTTACTTTCTGTAGGAGAAAAGTTTTGTGAAATTAAAGCAAAGCTTAAACACATGCCGGCACTACTACCAAGCGACATAATAAATCGGCCAACTATTAATAAAGGAAATAGATGAAGGATGCCAGCCAAAATACAAATTAAAGCACCACACATATCGAGGCTAATGCCAGCGCATAAGGCTTTTTTGTTACCAATGCGATGAGCAAGTGGCCCATAAATTAATTGGCCAAAAGTAAATCCCAATAGATAAATCGTAACTACGAAATGGGCAATATGGCGGTCAACTTGAAAATATTGCACAATTTCAGGAAAGCCCGGCGTAAATAAAATAGCGCCCACTGTGCCAAAGGACATTAATAAAGTTAACAATAAAATCGAAGGCTTGGCTGAATTATCCCTATACATTTGAACTAGCCCATCATCATTATTTCTCTAACACATACGTCCCCGGCGCATTTTCCAACGGCTTGTAACCTGCTTCCTTATTTCCCATAGAAGGTGGCTCTATTTTTTCACTGGAAATCGTAGTCAACCAATGCTCCCAAGCTGGCCACCATGATCCACCAGACGGTTTAGTATTCTGAAACCATGAATCCGCATCCATGTACCGATCACTTTCTTTCAACATCGATAGCCGATAATGCCGTTTTGTTTGCTTTACCGGAATACTCACAATCCCCACATTATGCCCCCCACTTGTCAATGCAAATGTCACATCCGTCGAGGTTAATATATTAATTTTAAATACCGATCGCCAAGGCGACACGTGATCTCTTTCCGTTGCAACTACAAATATCGGTACACTGATATCCATTAAAGCAATCGGCTTGCCTTTTACAAGATAACTTCCTTCAGCTAATTGATTATGTAAAAATAAATTCCGCAAATATTCCGAATGCATCTTATAAGGCAAACGCGTTGCATCTGCATTCCACGCCATTAAATCAGTTAAAGGCTTACGATTTCCTAACAAATAATCAGAGATCAAACGTGACCACACCAAATCATTAGAACGTAACATTTGAAATGCGCCTGCCATTTGGTGAGTATCTAAATAACCTTTTTCCATCATTAAGTTTTCTAAGAAAGCAATTTGGCTTTCATCGATAAATAAACCTAATTCACCAGGTTCGGTAAAATCTGTTTGCGCTGCAAATAATGTCATGCTAGCTAATCGATTATCATTATCTCTCGCCATCGCAGCGGTAGCGATTGCTGCTAACGTTCCCCCTAAACAATAGCCTACTAAATGGATTTTTCGCTTTGGAACAATAGCAGCGATCACCTCTAATGCTGACATAATGCCAAGATCCAGATAATCCTCCATTCCGAGATTACGCTCTTTTTTCTTGGGATTTTTCCAAGAAATCATGAATACGGTATGCCCTTTTTTTACTAAATACTTCACCAACGAATGCTTAGGTGTTAAATCTAAAATGTAATATTTCATGATCCACGCAGGTGTGATGAGGATAGGTTCTGCATAGACTTTTTCGGTTTTCGGTGCATATTGAATGAGTTCAATCAAACGATTGCGATATATCACTTTACCTTTTGTCACCGCAATATTTTCACCAATTATAAAATTTTCTGCACCTGCGGGTGGTTCATTTAATTGGTATCGTCTGATATCATCAAGAAAATTTTTCCATCCTCTTATGAAATTCGCACCATTCTGTTCCATTGCCGCACGTTGTATTTCTGGATTTGTAAAAGGGGAATTAGAAGGTGATAACATATCTAAAATTTGTCGTATCGTAAAATCTGTTACCTCTTCATGATGCCGACTTACCCCCCGCACATTGGTTGCAGCAACATGCCACCAGTTTTGTATCAATAAAAATGTTTGATAGATAAAACTATAAGGAAATTCTTGCCAACTCTTATCTTTAAAACGTTTATCTTGCGGTGTGGTTAATGCGGCATATTCACCTGTATGATCGCCCGAAAGGTGATTTAAATATTGCTGCATAATGTGTAAAAAATAATTTTGGAAAAGATCAAATAATTCTAATTGCTTAGCAGGATGAATCATTAAATGCAAACGCCAATCGTAGAACGCCAGCATCCATGCTGCTGGCGAAAT
>JAJPJH010000018.1 GCA_021324335.1 Gammaproteobacteria bacterium | reverse complement strand
TATATCGCTGCTCTAAATGCACCTGATGATGTGCAGGCCGAAATTCGAAATGGTAATATTCGTAATCTCGATAAGGCGGCTTTAATCGCGGGTGTGGCATCAGCTGATGTGAGAGAGCAAGCGATTAATGCGTGCATGAACGGATCGAGTTTGAAAGAATTACGTAGTATCATTAATCAACAGAAATGGGTAAAGAAAAATAAACTATCCTTACCATCTCATCAGCGCGGACGCACAACAGCTAAAATTAATATGGGAACGACGCTTAAGACAGAGGTAGTCAAAACCATTGTGAGTTGTGTGGTAGAGCATCAACGGTTTGGTCGGTATATGGATATCTTTTCCCAAATAGAATGGACAGATCTGCGACAAGCAACTAAAGCTTTTCGTAAATTAATTGAACTATTGGAAGTAGAGACAGCAGTATGATGATGCAAAATAAAGTCATGACTTCAATCAAATTACAAAAAAAACTTCATCGTCGGTTACAACAACGGATTATCGAAGATGGTTATGGGATGCGTGGTAAAAGTAAATGGATCATTGAGTCTATCGAGGCGCTTCTTGAGTTATCCGATTTTCCCACGCTGGTTGATATTGCCGATGACATGGATCAATTAAGTGACATTATTACGCTTCGTATCCCGGAAGATGTCATGATGCGGATTGAGCAGGCAGTGATTCAAGTTCGTAAACAATATCCCACTATCGAGGGTGTGAAAAGTAATCTGATTCGAGCCAGTATTATCCAACGATTATTGAGGGATTCTACTTCGGTCACCGAAGTTTAGGTTAAGTTATTGAAAAATATGAAATTAATTAATAAAAAATAAAGTAAAAATAAATTAGGTAACCCTACCCACCAGTGGAAATATTACCGCGGCTTGTCCAAGTCGCGGTATGACAATCTAATAATTATTTGAATAATAAAATAATCTTTATCCCATAAACGTCACAATTCCATCCCTCTTTCCCCTTCTGTCATTCCCGCGAGAGTGGGGCGAGATCCGCCAGATACAATGGTGACATTTATGGGATAAGTATCCCTCTACAGTGCTCTCTCTAATTCTCCCTCTTGTTAAAATTCCCTATCCCGTTATAATCCCCCCGCTTAATCAATAATTTATTGATTGTTATAAAAATAATTTGTTCTATGTGGAACACTCGGAGTTGTTGTAGGCAAATAATGGTAGATAAATCTATCCCTATTCTGATAAATTTATACGCTTGTATTAAAAGGCATCAATTATGATCATCCGCCAACCAATTGTACGATGTGAGACAGGTAGCATTGCTGTCCGTCGTACTTTTATATCCGTGGATTGTCTATTATCACTTAGCCTTAGTCACCTGTCTTAGCGGCCAACCTATTGTTTTGCAACGCTGAGGCAGGTACCGAGAGAAAAAAGCAAAACAATAATTTTTTCTGGTTTAATGATTGTTAGAGGCTATCAATATGAAATTTCAACGCGCCATTGGTCCTTTAGGTTTGTTATTCGCTGGCATTAGCAGTGTCATCGGATCAGGATGGCTATTCGGTCCTCTTTTTGCAGCACAAATCGCTGGCCCTGCGGCAATTGTCTCGTGGGTGTTAGGCGGCGTATTAATGATGATTATTGCCCTCACTTTTGCGGAGTTAAGCACCGCTTTTCCAGTGGCAGGTGGTATGATCCAATTTGCTCAACAAAGCCATGGTCCTTTATTAAGTTTTATGATCGGCTGGATGGTATGGATTTCTAGCGTTGCTGTGGCACCTGTCGAAACCATGGGGCTTTTACAATACTCAGCTAATTACATTCCTGGTCTCATGATAAAAGTACAAAATACGCACGTATTAACTTATTTTGGTATTTTAATGGCCGCTGTTGTGATGATGATGATGTGCATATTAAATTTCTATGGTGCACAATTTTTTAGTCGTTCTAATAGCATTATCACCGCTTTAAAGTTGATTGTGCCTCTCTCCACTGCCGTCACGTTAATCTTATTCAATTTCCACCCGAGTAATTTTGCTTCTCCACCTGAAGGATTCGTACCGTATGGCTGGCACGGAATTGTGGCGGCATTGCCATTAGGCGGGGTGATTTATTCATTTATCGGCTCAAATACGGTGATGCAATTAGCAGGCGAAACAAAGAACCCTCAACGGAGTATTCCGCTTGCTCTGATTGGTTCAATGTTTTTTTGCACCATCTTATATGTTTTGTTGCAAGTTGCATTTATTGGCGCAGTGGATGCGCAATCGTTTGCAGAGGGTTGGAATAAGTTGCATTACGCAGGTGACAGTGGCCCTTTTACCGGGATTGTGGCGGGAATGGGTTTAATGTGGTTTGTGATGATTATTTATGCTGATGCCTTAATTTCACCATTTGGTACAGGATTTGTTTTTACTGCTTCGACGGCTCGAGTCGCTTATGGATTAAGTGAAATTGGTTTTTTGCCAGCAAGCTTAAAGAAACTAACCAAGCATGGGACACCGTTACGCAGTATCATTCTTAACTACTGCATTGGATTATTATTATTTTTACCGTTCCCTGGCTGGCAAAAATTAGCGGGTTTTGTGATTTCTTGTTTTATCGTTTCTTACATTGTGGGACCTATTTCTCTAGTGGCACTCCGAAAAATACAACCTGATGTACATCGGCCGTTTTATTTGCCCTATGCACAGTTAGTGGCGCTATTGGCGTTTTACATCTGCGGTTTATTAATTTTTTGGACGGGGTGGCAAACAGTTTCGAGGATGATGGTTGCATTAATCATCGGCTTTTTATTCTATGCGTTTTATGCTTATAGAGAAAAAGGACATTCCTGGTTGCAGCAATGGAAAGCGTCATGGTGGATAGTGCCTTATTTTATTACGCTATCGATCATTTCTTCTTTAGGAACTTTTGGTGGTGGGTTAAATGTGATTCCTTTTGGGATGGATTTTATTGTGATAGGGATACTGACGAGTCTAACTTTTTATTTCGCGGTAAAATCGTAATTTTCCTCATCGTCATGTCATTCCCGCTTTTCGCGGGAATGACAGGTATGGCAGAAAGAATTAATTTTGTACCATCGGCCCTCGAGGCGGACTGATATTGATAAATACTCCTTTACGACATAAAAATTGAGCTTCACTAAATATAACCCCTGGCTTAACCGCTGAAATAGTGTAAGGAACATCGCTAGGTGGTAAATTAAAAAGCCCTACACCGCCATCTTCGGATGTTGCAGTTAATCCTTTCGTAAACGGATTGGTTTTACCTTTTAGCGGTCCTCGTTTAAAGATATCAAAATAAAACGGCACGAGATCCACGGAAGGAGCAAACGTAATGGTCGCACCGGGTTCACCTTGTGGTATATCATCCAATGTTTTGTGATAAGCCGTTACAGTGGTAGCAACATGGCAACTATTATCATCAATATCCGCACCGATAATAGCAGCCATAATGTAATACGTTTCAATCGTAGGGACTTGGAAAGTAATATTATCGTAAGTTCCTGTTAAACCGGTCGAAGGCACAATCACGGTAGCAGATTGAGTGGTCTGATACCCGGATTTTTCAAATACCAGCGTAATAGGTTGGCCGATAGGATAATTAATCGGTCCATAATTCCCTTTCTCATCTGTTTTAATAATTTCACCTGTTTCCAGAATAGTAATTTTTGCATCTGCAATGGCTGCATTTGAAAGAAAGTCACGTGCAAAGCCAGAGACGGGAGCGGTATTCTGAGCAGCAGAACTGCTAGTAGCCATGGAAAAAGAAACAAGAAACAAAATAGAAATGACACATTTTCTTGAAAATAGCATACAATACATCCTTTTATCAGTTTTAAAATCCAATAATAGCCTAATTAAAACTTTAACGAGCGAATAAATGATGTGGTTACAAGCTAATCGAGATGAAGCAACTAAAAATGAAGATGGTTCAGTAAAAGAAGGTAAGTGTCAACGTTATATTCAATCAGAAAATGAAAATGCCAAAATTCAGAAAGTAACTATTGGATGTGGAAAAGAGGAGTCTAAAAATACTTATTTTATTTTCATTAAGTTTTCTAGCCATTCTTTTAATCCCTTTTGGAAAGGAATGAGGGAATTAAAAGAGGAGGTTGATAAATATGACACTAATCAATATACCTGCCACCAGGTTCTAGGCCAGAATCACCTTAATTTTCGTTTCCATAAAAATGATGAAAAATCGTTAGCAGTACGATTTTTAAATTTACTTGATAAATATGAATCCTTGCCTAGGGATATGTATGATGATATCTGCCTTTCTTTAAAATTACCTAATCTAAAAGAAATGGAGGAAAAAGAAGAAAAAAAATCATTTATTGCACAAGCGGCAGCTGGAGCGATATTCAAAGAAAAGGTAGGAGTGGATGTAGGTAGATTGATAGGGAAATTTTCAATAATAAAAAATTCAACACCCTTAGCGCTAGTTTGTCTTAATAAAGAAACTGCTCAAGCCGGGCGAAAAGCAAAAAAAGAAATAGAGGCTATGCAACTAAAGAAGAGAAAATTTTAAGGAATATACCCATACTCAATCAACAACATTTCCAATTCATCCTTTACCAACGGTTTTCTGAGTATGGCATCTGCTTGCTGGTAAGGCCTCGTTTTTGCTGCTGACCAGGTGATAATTAGGCTTTTTTCATCACCTTTTAATGAACTCTCTAATTCCCGGATTTTAAAGGTGGTTTCCTGGCCATTCATACCCGGCATTTCATAATCCATCATAATGAAATCATAATTCCTTCCCGTAGTGAGAATTTTCTCTTTCACTAACGCTAGTGCTGTCTCACCATCAGGGGCTTGGTCAAATTGAAGGCCGGGGAGGAGGGTTTGGAGGTAGTGAATAGCGAGGGACCGGTTGTCTGGGTGATCGTCCGTAATTAACACCACTAGGTTTTTCATTAAATCAGCTCTCCTATATGCTCTTAACCTATTGTTTTTATTAAAATCATTTATTTTTTCTCATTACCGGGTATATTTATACTATAGGATAAAGGAAAATTCGATGATTGAAAAAGTTCCTTTTAGGCTAATTCAGATTAGCGACATTCACTTATTTGCGGATGCAAAAAGGGACTTACTAGGCGTTAAAACAGAGGATAGTTTCCAGGCAGTCATTGATTTATTGCATCAACATGAAAAGCATATGGATCTTATCTTATTATCAGGCGATATCGCGCAAGATAATTCTCATGATGCTTACGTGCGAGTAGCCCAAGCCTTAGAATCTTTTCATGTGCCGGTGTATTGTGTCCCTGGTAATCACGATGATCCACACACCATGGCAAAGGTGTATCCGCTAGCGACTATTTCCAATGAACGGCATATTGTGTTAAAAAATTGGCATATTATTTTATTAAATTCTCAGCGGCATCAGGCGGTAGAAGGCAATTTTGCTGAATCGGAATTAATTTATTTACAACGGTGTTTACAAAAATATCCAGAGCATCATGCCATTATTGTATTTCATCATCAACCTGTACCGGTTGGTTCCAAATGGTTAGATAATCTAGGGCTTAAAAATGCAAAAGAATTTTGGCGGGTGGTAAAACAGTATCCTAAAGTTCATACAGTTTTATTTGGTCATGTCCATCAAGAATTCGAAACGATGGTGGAAGGTATAAAATGCTACGCCGTACCCTCAACGTGTATTCAATTTAAATGCCAAGATGCTTTTAAATTAGAAAACTTACCACCCGGCTATCGATGGGTAGATCTTTATGAGGATGGTAAGTTAGTAACAGGGGTACGGCGTGCTGCAAACTATGTAGGTGTGTATGACCCACATGCAAAAGGTTATTGATTCTTTCTTCAGCTTTGAATATTTTTTGCAAGGATAAAGAGAAACTATCATTCCCCTTTAAGGAGAAATGATAGTTATAGTTCATTCTTCTACTTTCACTTCAATTTTCTTTGCTTCCGATTTTTCCTTTTTTGGTATAGTTATTTCC
>JAJPJH010000059.1 GCA_021324335.1 Gammaproteobacteria bacterium | reverse complement strand
TTGCCAAAACCGTGATAGTAATCGTACGCTTATAGTTTTTATTATCAATCAAAAAATCATCATAAAAAACGATTGAATTGTTACCGACAATTTTGTGTCTGCTTAGCCATCCATTATGTTTGACACAGAGCTGTTTTAATTCCGATGGATTTTCCATTTTGACAAAGGAAAAAATATCGATTTTTTTCATAAAAGCTCATTACTTTCGGCATGCAATTGTTACAGAATAGTTTGCAACAGATTTAATAGATAAAATACCGTAAAAAAATACGGCAATATAGTTTAAATATTTAATCTCTTTAGTTCTTTTTGCGCTAAGCCATCCAATTTTTTATTTATTTCTTTTATTGGAGGTCGAGAGGAAGAATCCTGTGCCCAGCAATTTTTTATTAATTTCCTTAAGCTGCGAGGATATGTATCTGGTATTTTTGGCCTTCCCCCTGCTTCAACATAAGGAAGGATTTGTTTTTCTGATAGCGGAGCATAAGGTTCTCTGCTCCAATTCGTTATTTCAAAAAGCAGTATACCAAAACTGAATATATCTGTTCTTGTTGAATATCCTTCTTTTTTTGAATAAATTTCTGGCGGCGTATTCGTTGTTGTACCAACGATTTTGTTATCCCAATGAGGCTTATCATCCATCAGTTTAACAGCACAACCAAAATCGGTGATGACTCCCTCTAATTTATTTTTAGTGAGTTTCACTAAAATATTTTCACTTTTAATATCTCGATGTAAAATTTTAAGATCATGCAAGTTTTCTAAACCATTGGCGATGGTTTTACAAAATTGATAGCATGCTACCCATTCAAAAGGTGAATGTGGATTATGAGCTATATATTCAGATAAATCACCAAGCTCCACATATTCCATGATAATTTGGAAATTCCAACATGGGGCGTCATCAATGTGATGTAAATATTGAATTACATTCGGAGAATTAACGATGGATTTTAATATTTCCACTTCATTGCGATAGAGGGAGAGGTGGTCAGGATTAAACTTCATTGTTTTAATCGCAACAGTTTGATCTTTCCATATCCCTTTGAATACATCAGCAAAAGTGCCACTCTGTAGGTTATTTCCTATTTCAAGACCATCATACTCGTTATTATCATTAATATTGTTTTGATTTTCTTCAGCTGGATTATTTAATTGTTTTAAAATTACCATCGACGAGCTGCGTGACTGTGACATGGATGTTCCTCTAAATTGATTTCCACGATTTTTTAACGGGCTATTTTAAGTGTTTAATCTTAAGGTAGTATGAATAGTTTGAAGTATCGGGCTCAAAGGGAATAGAAATAAGCAGCTGATTTTATCAACTGCTTTAAAGAAATAATACATAGAAAGAGAGTAGAAATTAGATCAGTTATTCTTCTTTTTCCGCGCTCGCCTTCGGGGCTCCACCTTCCTTATGCCTAAATGTAATTCGCCCTTTCGTTAAATCATAAGGCGTCATTTCCACCGTCACCTTATCACCTTTTAAAATCCGAATATAATTCTTACGCATCTTGCCGGAAATATGCGCCAATATTACATGACCATTATCCAGCTGAACCCGGAACATCGTATTAGGTAAGGCGTCTAACACCGTACCTTCCATTTCAATTTGACCTTCTTTTGACATGCAGTACCTATCTCAATAAGTAATGATAAAAACTTGTCACATTATAGCTTAACTAGATTCAAACTATCCAAATATTTATCGGCATCCAACGCAGCCATACAACCCGTCCCTGCCGCCGTAATGGCTTGACGATAGGTGGGATCCGACACGTCACCTGCTGCAAATACCCCCGGGATGCTTGTTGCTGTAGCGTTTTGACCCGTTCCGCTTTGGACTTTCAGATAGCCTGTCTCATCCATTTCTAGCTGGCCTTTAAAGATAGCAGTGTTAGGTTGATGACCAATCGCAATAAAAACCCCTGCTGTATCTATGTCGCTTGTTTCGCCGGTTTTGTTATTCTTAATGCGCACGCCCGTCACACCCTGCTCATTACCTAATACTTCTTCTACGACGCTGTCCCATGCAAAGTCAATCTTACCAGTTGATTCTTTTTTATGCATAAGATGATCAACCATGATTTTCTCTGCACGTAATTTATCGCGTCTATGAATCAGCGTTACATGAGAAGCCAGATTAGCAAGATAAATAGTCTCTTCAACCGCCGTATTCCCGCCGCCTATCACTACCACTTTCTGATTGCGATAGAAAAAGCCGTCACACGTCGCACAAGCAGAGACCCCCTTGCCTTTGTAAGCTTCTTCCGAAGGTAACCCTAGATATTTCGCACTCGCACCCGTTGCAATAATGAGCGCATCGCACGTGTAAGTATGTTCACCTTGCAGCATAAATGGCTTTTGCTTTAAATCTGCCCGGGTAATTTCATCAAACACGACTTCGGTATTAAAGCGCTCAGCATGCTTTTTCATTTCTTCCATCAACTCAGGCCCTTGTAAGCCTTCCTTCCCGCCTGGCCAGTTATCGACGTCCGTTGTTAGATTCAATTGGCCGCCAGGTGTGAGGCCTGTGATCACGAGGGGTTTTAAATTGGCACGCGCAGCATATACAGCCGCCGTCCAGCCAGCAGGCCCTGAACCTAAAATAATTAAACGATGATGTTTAGTTGTCGTCATAAGAATCTGTATTCTCTTTGTAAGGGATTATCTCTATTTTTCATTTCCAGCAGGTGGTATATAGTACGAAAAGCGGTATGTCAGGTAAACAACTCTATGAAAAATCGTTATAAGCAGGCTGTCGATAAACAACGGAGACCTTTATCCATCCATATGCGGCAGCGTATGCGGGAGGGTATTTTTTGGATTTCTATCGCCTGTGCCGTGTTTTTATTGATCTCATTATTTACTTATCATCCTAGCGATCCGAGTTGGTCTAGCACCGGCTTGGGGGATAAGGTGGCAAATTGGGGTGGGCGAATTGGTTCATGGCTATCAGATATTTTTTTATCATTATTAGGTGTTGTGGCTTATATTTTTCCATTTCTGATGGTCTTGTCTAGTTGGATTAATATTAAAGAACACCGGGAGGAAATGCCTAAACGGCCGAAGGAATGGCTATTTAAATTGATGGGCTGGTTGTTAATGATAGGGAGCAGCTGTGGGCTAGCAAGCTTTTATCTGCAAGCGAAATCTCATTTGCCAGCGGCAGCAGGTGGGATGGTAGGGGATATACTGAGCAGTGGGATGTCGTTGCTCTTGAATAAGACAGGAAGCACATTGCTATTTATTACTGTCTTATTATGCGGAATTACCCTTGTCACAGGTCTCTCTTGGTTAGGTTTGATTGATAGGGTGGGGGAGTATGTGTATCAGCTTTGGCAGTATGTGCGTAGAGAGCGTGAGCGTCCTGTTATCAAATCAGCTGAGCTAGAACTGAAAGCAGAACCTAAGCTCAGCAAACCTAAACCTATCCAAGAAGAGCCAGTCGTCGAACGTGCGCTACCGCCGGTGATCATGAAACCCGTTGCACCAAAAGTAGAACCGGCACGAGAGAAGAAAAAAGTAGAAAAAAATATCGTCGATCCCACTATTCAATTAGAGCCCGGTGGTTTACCACCTTTAAATTTGCTGAATCCCTCTTCACCTATGGCAGACAAGGCATTTACTACTATTTCATTTGAGGAATTATCGCAATTAGTCGAGCAGCGTTTATCCGATTTCGGTGTCGAAGCAAAAGTGGTAGCTGTCCATCCGGGGCCAGTGATTACGCGATTTGAATTAGATTTAGCACCTGGGATTAAGGTGAGTAAAATAACAGGTCTGGCGAAAGACATCGCGCGCTCCCTGTCTACCATCAGTGTGCGCGTGGTGGAAGTCATTCCAGGAAAATCTGTTATTGGTCTTGAAATTCCCAATGAAAATCGGGAAATGGTGATGTTGCGGGAAATTTTAGAATCCCAGCGTTACCAACAATCACGTTCGCCTGTTAGTTTGGCATTAGGCAAAGATATTTCCGGTAATCCGATGGTGGTTGATTTAACAAAGATGCCGCATTTGCTAGTAGCGGGTACAACGGGTTCCGGTAAATCTGTTAGCTTGAATGCGATGTTATTAAGCATGTTGTTTAAAGCTACCCCTGAGCAATTACGTCTTATTTTAATTGATCCCAAAATGCTGGAATTATCTGTGTATGATGGCATTCCGCATTTATTAACGCCCGTCATTACCGACATGAAAGATGCAGCTAATGCATTGCGTTGGTGCGTGGCTGAAATGGATAAGCGTTATCGCCTGATGGCGGCGTTAGGGGTGCGTAATATTGCTGGATATAACCAAAAAGTAACCGATGCAATTAAACAAGGTCAACCCTTATCATTACCTACCAGTTTAGTGGTAGATGAAGCCTCCGCAAAAGCTCACCTGGAACCGTTGCCAGTCATTGTGGTGGTGGCAGATGAATTGGCAGATATGATGATGGTGGTAGGTAAAAAGGTGGAAGAGTTAATTGCCCGTATTGCTCAAAAAGCGCGGGCAGCGGGGATTCATTTAATTATCGCTACTCAGCGGCCATCGGTGGATGTGATTACAGGTCTTATCAAAGCTAATATTCCTACCCGTATCGCATTTCAAGTCTCTTCGCGTATTGATTCTCGCACCATCTTGGATCAACAAGGAGCAGAACAATTGTTGGGGCATGGTGATATGTTATATTTACCGCCAGGTGCAGGCGTTCCGGTGCGTGTGCATGGGGTATATGTGGCAGATGAAGAAGTGCATCGTGTGGTGGCAGCTTGGCGTAGTAGTGGGCAGCCAGATTATTTGTATGAAGTGACGGAAGAGGGGGGTGGTGTCGGTAATCAGGGCGAAGGCCAAAGTGGCGAGCAAGATCCTTTATACGATGAAGCTGTACGCATTGTGACAGAGAGTCGTCGAGCATCTATTTCCTTAGTACAGCGCCGATTGCGGATAGGTTATAATCGTGCAGCACGGATGATGGAAGAAATGGAAAATGCCGGCGTCGTGAGTTCAATGGATGATAATGGGTCTCGCGAGGTGTTAGTTGGGGCACCCGTTGAATAAACAGTCTATAGAGGTTGTTATGAGATTTTCTTTCGTACGGTCTATCCTTGTATTTATAAGCTTATTGATGATGACGCCGATAGTGTATGCGTTAACACCTTCATCCGAATTAAACGCACTTTTAAGCTCTATTCATTCCATGCAAGCTGATTTTGTCCAAACTATTTATGACAACCGTGGCAAAGCTGTTCAACAATCTTATGGTCAGATGGCAATTCAACGTCCGGGTAAATTCCGGTGGCAAGTGACTAAACCTATTCCGCAGTTAATTATTGCGAATGGAGCCCGTTTGTGGATTTATGATCGTGATTTAGAACAGGTCACGATTCGCGCTCTTCATCAAGCAGCAGGAGAAACGCCGGGATTATTATTAAGTCATGAAGACCGGACATTAGATGAAGATTATGATATTAAAACTTCTCAAACTGCTGCGGGTGGCTTACGGTGGTTTATACTGTCGCCAAAAAAACCAGACAATACGATTGCTTTAGTGCAAATGGGTTTTGCCAATAACCAGATTCAGCAAATGAAATTAAAAGATCACTTAGGTCATACTACTTTAATTCAATTTAAGAATACTAAAATTAATATACCGCTAGCCTCATCTCTTTTTACTTTAAAAATACCTGCGAACGTGGATGTCATCGATGAAGCGCGTCGCTAATAAATTACCCTCAGAAGAATCCTTTCAACCCCTAGCTGCACGCATGCGACCGCGATCGCTTGATGAATTTAGTGGTCAATCGCATTTATTAGCGCCAGGCAAACCTTTACGTCGTGCGATTGAACAAGGCATTTTACATTCCATGATTTTATGGGGGCCACCAGGCACTGGTAAAACTACCCTCGCACAAATCATGGCAGAAAAAACCAATGCCAGATTTGAACGCTTATCAGCGATTTTTTCAGGCGTAAAAGATATTCGAAAAGCCGTAGAAGAAGCAAAAACAGCGCGAGCAGAGCACCATCAAGCAACGATTTTATTTATTGATGAAGTCCATCGTTTTAATAAATCACAGCAAGATGTTTTTTTACCCTATGTGGAAGATGGTACATTTACCTTGATTGGAGCGACGACAGAAAATCCTTCATTTGAATTGAATAGTGCATTGTTGTCACGCACGCGGGTGTATGTATTAAAGCGATTAACGGAAGAAGAATTGTTACAGGTCTTACAACAAGCATTAACTGATAAAGAACGTGGTTTAGGCAAATTATCTCTGCATTTTCCTGACGCTTTACAACGGATTCTCATTCAAGCAGCTGATGGCGATGCTCGACAAGTCCTCAATTTGCTGGAAATTATTGCCGATTTAGCAGAAGAGGCGGAGGGGACGTTTACCGTCACCGAAGCACTATTAGCGGAGGTTATGCAAGTTAATTTACGCCGTTTTGATAAACAAGGCGAAGCATTTTATGACCAAATTTCCGCTTTGCATAAATCTGTACGCGGTTCTTCTCCTGATGCTGCTTTATATTGGTTATGTCGTATGTTAGATGGCGGGTGTGATCCGCTGTATATTGCGCGTCGGGCTATTCGTATGGCGAATGAAGATATTGGAATTGCCGATCCCCGCGCTGTGGAAATAGCGCTTAATGCCTGTGAAGTTTATGAACGTTTAGGATCACCTGAAGGTGAATTAGCCATTGCAGAAGCGATTGTATATTTGGCGTGTGCACCAAAAAGTAATGCGGTTTATATGGCATTTAACCAAGCAATGCAGGATGCAAAAACACATGGTTCATTAGAAGTGCCCTTGCATTTACGAAATGCGCCAACGAAATTGATGAAAAATTTGGGCTATGGTAAGGCATATCGTTATGCGCATAATGAACCGGACGCGTATGCGGCAGGGGAAAATTATTTTCCGGAGAAATTAGCCAACCGTGTTTACTATCGGCCTGTACCAAGAGGGTTAGAGGCTAAAATTGCCGAACGATTAGCTTATTTTCATGAGTTAGATAAGAAAGCAAAATCCAAATGATTATTTAGTATACCTACTCACATAGTAATAAAATTGAAATAATTCTCAAATGAGATTATAATAAAAAAGAGGAGGTTATCATGAATTATTTAAAAAGTAAGCTAAAACAAAAACCCCAAATCGATACCAATAAAAAGAATGGCATTGCGTTGAAAGCCTTCTTCACTATTACCCATAAATGGGGATTAACGAGCGATCAAGAAAGTATATTATTAGGTGTTCCTATTTCAACGTTATATCGCTGGAAGAATAAAAAAAACGGTGCGCTGACACCGGATAATCTAGAACGAATTTCCTATATTTTGGGTATTTATAAAGCCTTGAGAATTCTTTTGCCTACCGAAGAAGCGGCAAATAAATGGATAAAAAAGCCCAATCATGCACCTTTATTCAATGGTAAGAGTGCATTAGATAAATTAATGAAAGGACATGTGGTTGATTTAGCTGATGTCCGTCGATATTTAGATGCGGAGCGTGGTTAAATAGGTTAATCATATGATTAAAGCAACTAAGTTGATTGAATTATCCCATCAAAAACAATATCGAATTATCCCTTCTAAGTTTCCTCCTATTAATTTTTTTGAAGGAATTGTAGACGCTTCGGAAATGGAAACGCTTTTGGAAATTGAAAGTTTAACAAATGAAAGATTGAGACAAGAAGTTGGTGATATTTTTCTTGTTCCCTTGGAAGATAGAATTAGTGGCCCTGGTTCATCTGTCATCATGGCAGCGTTTACCCATATTTCTAAACCTTCTCGATTTACAGATGGAAGTTATGGTGTTTATTACGCTGGGTTAGCATTAGAAACGTCGATCAGAGAAACTGTTTTTCATCGTGAAAATTTTCTCAGAGCAACAAACGAAGAGCCAGGCGATATTACCATGCGGGTGTATGAAGGGAAACTCAATAAACCTTTCCATGATATAAGAAGTGCCGCATTCAATAAATTTCACAATCCAGATAGTTATATTGAATCTCAACAATTAGGCAGAAAATTTCGCGAAGCTAAATCATGGGGGCTTGTTTATAATAGCGTAAGACATGCAGATGGAAGTTGCATTGCTGCATTCAGACCACCTGCTATTTCCATACCTAAACAAACTGCGCATTTAATCTATCGATGGAATGGCGAAAAAATTTCTAAAATATTAAGTACTACAATTATAATGAGCCTCTAAAAATGAAGTTTTATTAGTCAAGGTAGAATACCTTCTCTCAATGGGTAGGATATGTGCTAAGCTACCCGATTCTTCTAATAAAAATTTAATATGGTCTAAATCATCTTTCTTGCCTCTTAATTCTAAATAAAAAACGGGAGAAGTGACATCAATTTTAGTTTTAATTGCAGTGGAAAAATTTGGAAAAGATGCTTTTAAAGGAAACAATAAAGTGGTTAATATAGCAGCAGCCCATGTTCTTGCTATATCCTCAGAAGCGTTAGGTGGAACATAGGAAGGATGTAAAAAAATAATTAGCTTATTTTCTTTATATTCTAGGCTCAAAGGATAATTTTCCTCTAAAAATCCTTCAGCAGATTGTTTAAATTTACTTAAAATTTGTTTGCGATTAAAAGTAGAACAGAGCTGAGGAGCATTATCGTTTGCTGTATATCCTCGCTTATTTGGAATAGTCGGATCAGCTCCTTTCTCAATTAATAATCGGGCTATATTTTCTTTATTCTCGTGGCATGCTGCGTTGAGCGGCGTAAAGCCATGGTTATTTTGGTCTTCGAGAAATTGGTAAAACTCAGTCGTGCCTTTACCAAAAGTTAATTCACCTATTTCTAGTAATAATTTAACTATTTCTTCATGACCTTCTCTGCTAGCAGAATTTAAAGGAGTGCATCCATAAATATCTTTATGTCGAAGAAAGGTTTGAAAGGAAGGGGTGTTTTCTTCTCTAAAAGCTTTTTTTGCAGCTGAAAGCAAAAGCTTTACTACTTCTAGATGGCCTTTTCTACAGGCGGTATTTAAAGGCGCATAGCCTTCATTGTTTGTTTGTTGAATAAATATAGCAAACTGAGTCATATTCTCGCTCAAGCCGTAATAGGCTGCATCCAGGAGATATTTTACTACTTTAAAATAACCACCTTTTGCACCTGAATTTAAGCAGTTGTATCCAAAATTATCTTCATGTTGGATGATCCGTTGGAAGAGAGGTGTATTAATACCGAGGTAAGTAATAGCGGTTGAAAGTAAAAGCTTCACTATTTCCAAATGACCTTTTCGACTGGCAGAAGTTAATGGGGTAAAACCGTTTTTATCTGCTTGTAGGAAGAGTATTTGAAGTAGCGAATGAGGCGTTTCTTCTTCTATTTCAGAAGCAATTTTTAATAAAAGTTCTACAATCCCTTTATATCCATATCGGCAGGCACTCGTTAGTGCATTCATTTCTTCTTTTGACTCACTCCATAAGATGATGGAGGAATCAGGATTGGGCCGATAAAAAATAAGGTTATTAAAATGTTCAAGAGCGGGCAAAATAACCCTGTCACTGAAACGTGAATAATGACAAAAATAATGGATAAAATATTGAATAAATTCACTGAACAGTGCATTTGCTTTTTCTTCTTTATATAATTGCTTTAAATTTTCTAGTAAAGCGCTTAATGTTTTTTGATAATGAAACTCTTCATTCTGTTTGTCAATATTAACTAAGAGTGTTTTAATAAGTTCATCTACTTCTTTATTAAAATTAGTGATTTTGAAATTAATATTTGGCATAGGGAGAGACCTTTATTCCGTTAATGGTTATTAGTTTTATTAATGGCGAAGTTGGTATTTTTTTCTAATTTTTAAAGAATATTATGAGAAAATTTTCTACTGCTTTTCAAGTTATAATAAATAATAAAAAAAATCAATAGTTGATTATGAACTCGAAGAGGTTGGAGAGAATTTGTTTTTTTAATGCGCAATTGACTGAGTGTGAAAATTTGGTTTAAATATTTACAAACTTCGAAAATTTACTAGATACTGCTAGAACTGGTTATTGGTATTACCCAAAACTTAGCAACGTTTTTGATGTGGCGTGCTAAAATGGAAATAGATGATTTTATCGAAAAAATGCGCGATAAAAATTTGACACGTTTCGCTACACCACCTTATCTTATTAAAGAAGTGATTAAAAATTAAAGAAGTGATTAAAAAAGCGGCAATTTATTTTACAACTTATTAATAATGCGAAAAGCTGTTTTCCTGATAAGAATAAATTAGATAAGCTGATAAAAATAACGGAAGATATGGAAAAATTAAATGAACAAAATTCTCAAAGATCACTGAGACCAAATTAAAATAAATGGTGACGCATAAATTTATATTCGACCTGCTTCCACAACGCCAGGCAATTGTTGTATTTGATGTAATAACCGTTGTAATTGTGTTGCATCATGAATTTGCACAGTGACAAGGAAGGTTATTTTATTTTGATTTTCGTTTAACGTCGACTGGAAATTTAATAAATATATTTTTTCATTGGCTAATAAAGCAGTTAGATCATTTAAAATTTTTGTCTGGTTCTGGGTGATAATTTTTAAATCGGTGTTAAATGTACCGGCATTTTTATTTTCCCAATGAATGTGGATAAATTTTCTTGAATAAGAAAAATTTTTTAAATTCTTGCAATTTTTCTTATGAATGGAAATCCCTCTTCCTTGAGTGATATAACCAATAATCAGATCGCCGGGGATGGGCTTACAGCATTTTGCAAGCCGAGTCAGTAGGTCAGAGCCTTCCATAATTGCTGAACCCATGCTTTCGTCGGGCGAAGTTGCTTTAGCTAAGGTGGTGATCGGTTGAAGCGGTTTTTCATTCACTTTAGGTTGTAGTGCTTGTTGAATTTGCCCAGGTCGAATATTGCCGCGTCCAACCGCTGCTAATAAAGCGTCTTCATCTTTTAAATTAAAATGTCTTGCTAACATGACTAATGACGTGGTTTTTAATAATTTATTCCGTGCTAATTCGCGCTCTAATAGTTGTCTACCTTCAGCAATATCTTGGCTAAGCTCTTGTTGTTTAAACCAATGCGCAATCTTGCTTCTAGCACGGCTAGTTTTCACGAAATTTAATTCTGGATTCAACCAATCTCGGCTGGGACCGCCTTGCGGAATAGTGTTGATTTCAATCTTATCGCCTGTACGTAATGCATAATTTAACGGGACAATTTGACCATTTACTTTTGCCCCTCTACAGCGATGGCCTAATTCGCTATGAACATGATAGGCAAAATCGATAGGCGTGGCCCCTTGTGGAAGATCGATAATATCCCCGGCAGGTGTCATGACATATACTAGATTATCGCTCATTGTATGTTGTAGAGGTTGGGCATCCGATTTTGCTATCTCTTTATGCCAATCTAACAATTGCCGCAAATACGAAATTTTCATCGTATCATCTAACAACGAATTTCTATTTTCTTTATATGCCCAATGTGCTGCAACGCCACGTTCTGCTTCTTCATGCATCATATGAGTACGAATTTGAATTTCAAAATGTTTACCATCTTCACCTATCACAGCCGTATGAATAGAGCGATAACCATTCGGTTTAGGATGAGCGATATAATCGTCAAATTCTTCTTCTATGGGCTGCCATACACTATGCACGATGCTTAATGCTTCGTAACAATCTTGTATAGTGGGAACTAAAATTCTGACAGCGCTTTGGTCATAAATATCTTCATAACTCAATTCTTTACGGTGTGATTTTGCATAGATGCTATAGATATGTTTAGCACGACCTGTCACATCAGCAGCAATATGGGTTGCATCTAATTTAGCTTTTAAATTGACTACTAATTGCTGAACACGGGCTTCACGCTCATCCCGCCTTTCAGCGAGAAACTTGGCAATAGTTTTATAGGTGACGGGATCAAGATAATGAAAAGCTAAATCCTCTAATTCCCATTTCAGTTGACCTATACCTAAGCGATTTGCAAGCGGCGCATAAATATCAAGAATAGATTGTGCAAAGCGTTTCCGCTCTTCGTGGGGAATCGCTTTAATACCACGCATTAAGCAAAGACGTTCAGCTAGTTTGATGATGACCATACGAATATCAGTCGCCATGGCAAGAATCATCTTTCGTATTTTATCTATTTGATTGGTATTGCGTGACTGTTGCTGCTGCAACGTCATATCAATTTGCTGGACACCCATTGCGAGTTTAAGAATAGTTTCGCCTAATTTTTTTCGAATAATTTCTACTGCTGCGGGTGTGAGTTGCACGGCTGTGCTAATAATCGCAGCGGCAGCTGTTTCTTGGTCTAGCTTAAGTTGAAAGATAATTTCGGCTGTTTCTAACCCGTGTTCTAAACAAGCCTGACCATAAAAAGTGGTGAGTCCTTGAGTCAGGTCTTGGGCGAGGATGCAGGCTTGGATCAGTAGGGGGAGGTCATTGAGTTGATAGGTATTTTTTATTTTATCTATCCAGGCGGGGATATCGATGCTTCCATCGGATAAATAAGGGAATTTTGGTTTTGTTTTAACCATTTTATTCTCTTGTATGTTCTTAAACGTGAGCGAGTATGATAAAAGTGTAGCATATTATAATTTGAATAAATGGATAATACTAAATACCACTGCAGCAACACAACCCGAGGCAGGAATAGTTAAAATCCATGCCCAGACAATATTTTTAGCTACTCCCCAACGAACAGCAGAAAAACCATTTAAGGAGCCTACACCAATGATGGCACCTGTCACAGTGTGAGTGGTGGAGACGGGAATACCGAGAATAGTAGCAAGCGCAAGTGTCAGTGCGCTTGCTGTATCAGAACAAAAGCCGCTGACTGGTTTGAGCTTAGTAATCTTCATACCCATCGTTTTAACAATACGCCATCCACCAAAAATAGTGCCTAGCGCAATGACAAAGTTACAGGAGATGACCACCCAGGCCGGTATGTAAAATTGGCTGCCGAGCATGTTAGAGGAATAAAGTAAAACCGCAATGATACCCATGGTTTTTTGCGCATCATTACTGCCATGCCCTAAGCTGATAAATGCCGACGAAAGTAATTGTAATTTACGAAACCAACCTTCAATACGCTGAGGGTTCGAATAGAAAAAAAATCGGGCGGTTAATAGCATTAAGACCATGCCCATCACCATGCCGAGTAGAGGTGAGATCACAATGGCGAGTAAGACTTTAAATATTCCTAGCCATTTCAAGGGCGCCATGCCAGCATGGCTAATACCTGCGCCTAATAATCCACCTATGAGCGCATGAGAGGAACTCGAAGGAAGTCCTACATACCATGTAAATAAATTCCAACAGATGGCGCCTAGTAAGGAGGACAAAATCACTTGCAGCGTTAAAACGCTGGGATCTACTAAGCCAGCCCCCATGGTGGCAGCAACATGGACACCGAAAAATAAAAAGGCGATAAAATTAAAAAAGGCAGCATAGAGGACGGCCCAATGCGGTTTTAATACGCGTGTAGAAACAATTGCTGCAATAGAATTAGCAGCATCATGAAAGCCATTGAGAAAATCGAAAAATAGAGCAAATCCAATGGTGATAATAACCAGGGTTACTGATGGTTCCATATCATGAATACTCGAGCATAATGCCTTTTACCATATTAGCAACATCTTGACAGCGGTTGATGACTAACTTGGTATGGGCATAAATTTCTTTTAACTTAAAGAATTGTTTAAAGTCTTGTTCTTCCATAAATAATTTTTTTTCACCCGCTAACACTTCTTGATGGGCTTTACTTTCTACGTGATTAATGGCATTGCAGTGCTTAAAAATAACAGCTGAATTTTTGAGCGAAGGTAAGCAATAAATAGCCTGAGTCAGATGGTTAGCGGCTTCCATGCTTAATTGAGAAAGCTTGATCATTTCTTCAGGGACACTTTGCAATTGATAGAAAGGAAAGCGCTGAGCAATACGGTTGATTAAATCAATAATGTCATCGAGTGAACTAGTCAATTGATGAATATCGTGGCGATCAAAAGGGGTAATAAAGGTTCGATGCAATAATTCAAAATTAGTATGCGCGATTTCGTCCGCTTCTTCCTCATGTTTAGCAATGAGGTCAACGTAGTATTGTTGATTATCAAGGTGCTGTAATAGATTAGAAAACTCCGTGGCAACTAACAAAAGTTTGTCAGCTGCGCGTTGAAACAGCTGAAAAAAGCTTTCCTGGCGTGGTAATAATCGTTTTAACATAGATTGCTAAAACCCTGAAAGTTCATGAGATGCCCATTCTAAGCAGGATGCTTGGGAAATGCTACATCGAATTGCAATCCAATGCCATTTGGAGGGGTGGCAAGGTAAATTTCAGCATGATGAAGCGCCGCAATTTGGCTCACAATCGCAAGGCCGAGGCCACTACCAGAAGCTTTGGTGCCTAAAATGCGATAAAAGCGCTCGAAGACTCGTTCCCGTAACTCGGTAGGGATACCCGGGCCGGTATCAATCACGCGTAAAATAATTTGGGTGCCGACATCGACAATAGAAACCTTTACTTCGCCGTGAGGAGGAGTGTAGCGGATAGCATTGTCCACGATATTCCGGATCAGGATGCCAATGGCCGTATCGTTGCCTAATACTATCGGTTCTGCGGGGGCAGGCCCTAGTTCAATTTCGACTTCTTTCTCTAAGGCATGCGGTGCCAGATAAGCAATGATTTCAACGGCTAGCTTATGTAAATCCACGGGTTTCACATCTGTTAGGGCATCTTCTTCGCCAAGACGGCTTAACGTGAGTAATTGTGCTACCACATGGGAGCTGCGGTCTACGCTTTCTATCACTTTTTGTAAGGCTTTATTCCGATCAGCCTCATTATCTGCTTTAAGAGCGACTTGAACATGGGTCTTTAAAGCCGCCAGTGGCGTACGCAGTTCGTGGGCAGCATCTGCGGCAAAGCGTTTATTACGCTCAAAAGCGAGTTTAAGCCGAATGAATAATTGATTTAATTCTGCTACTAAAGGTTTAATTTCATTTGGAATTTCAGTAAGTTGGACGGGCTCAAGATAAGTAGAAGCACGATTCGAAATTTCTGTCGTCACCCGGGAAATAGACCGTAATGCGATGCTAATAATAAACCAGATCAAGATCCCAAATACCGGATAGGTAATCAGCAACGCATTGGCATTACTGCGGGCAATGTCATTCGCAAGTTCACGGCGTAAGTTATAGAGTTCCGCTACCACCACTTTAATGTCTTTATTTTGATCATACACGCTATAAACACGCCATTCATTGCCTTGAATTTTCCTATCACTAAAACCATTGGGTGCATCTTGAAGCCTCACACCTGGGTAATTGGGAGAACGGAGGAGGAGTTGACCATCTTTCCAAATTTGAAACAGAAAGACTTGGCCTGTCATGGGTTGGCTGCGTAATAAATAATTAATAATTTCTCCTTTCACCTCAATACTGCCTGGATTAGTGGATTGATTTAAGATGCCAATCAACGAGGACGCTCTAATCAATTGTGCGTCTAAGTAAGGTTGTATGACTTTTTGGTCCAGTAAATAATTGCCAATGCCATTAATTGCAGACGCTACTGTGATGCTCAGTAATAAGCTAACTATAAGAAAATATTTGATCGATTTGATCATTTTTGATCTTTACTTTTCTCTATCGTGTAGCCAATACCGCGTACGGTTCGGATAAAATCTTGGCCAAAGCGTTTGCGCAAATTATGAACATGGACTTCGAGCGCATTGCTATCCACTTCTTCTCCCCAGCCATATAAGGACTGAGTTAGATGTTCGCGCGATAAAACACGGCCTGCATTTTCCAAAAGCACCTGCAATAGAGCAAACTCTCGACGGGATAAATTAATGGGTTCGCCCTTATAAGAAACAATATGGGAAGCCGGATCGAGCGAAATGTCGCCATGGACCAGAAGAGGGGCAGCACGAGCACCAGCAGAGCGTCTTTGTAAAGCACGCAGACGGGCTAATAGCTCATTTAATTCGAAAGGTTTGACGAGATAATCATCAGCGCCTTTATCTAAGCCTAATACTCGATCTTCAATAGAATCCCGCGCCGTGAGAATAAGGACAGGGGTGTCGTCACCACGATCTCGCAGGTACTCTAGGACTGCGATCCCAGAGAGTCCGGGCAGGCCTAGGTCTAGTACAACTAAATCGAAATTTTCTGTTTTTAAGGCTTGATCAGCCAGGGTTCCGGTTTTTACCCAATCGACGGTATAACCATCTTGATTTAACCCTTTACGCGTTCCTTCACCGAGTAACTCATCATCTTCGACCAGAAGTATGCGCATATTATTTCCTCTCTACTGATGTATATAACTTTATCTTTTTTAACAAAGTATAGCAAATGTTGATTCCACTTGCGGGGGCCTAGCTAAGGCTCTTTTCGTTGTAAGAGATGGAATGGTTGAAAGAAAGCGATGACGTTAGGGTTGCTAATAAAAGAATGATTATAAGGATGTTCTGCATAGAGTCGTTCTAAATGGGGCTGGGTGAGGAGTTGGTCAATTGTATTAGCAATACGGCCGAGGAGAATGAATTTTACGTTGGGGCGTTGGTTTAATAGGTAAATTAATATTTCCTGAATGAAGGGATACCAGGCGCGAGCATCTTTCTGAGGGGAACCATGAGATTGAAGGACGAGGGTAGCATTTAATAAGAGAAAACCATGTTGGAGTAAGTTATGAAAAAATTCATCGTTTGTTTGAACGAAAGAAGATTTATTAATTTTTGCTATTTCTGTTTGATCCGATTTTTCTTTATCTAATACGCCTTCAGCAATAAGAAGCATTTTAAAAATATTTCTCAGCGACGTGGCTCGATTAACTTTTTTACTGAGTCCAGAAGGTGCCCATAGTTCTTTGACAGCCGCATCCCAAAAGGCATAACCATTGGCGGATTCACGGCGAGGATAGGGGGATTCGCCGAATAAGACATAATTGACTTGATCGATGGGTAAGGAAAAAGCATTAAAAATTTTATCGGGGCCGGGTAGCCAATCAGAGGATTGGGCGAGTTTTGCTAGATAAGTAGGATCAACTTGCGATAAGGCTTTTTGTAAGCATGCTTTCCATGAGGGGTGAACTACATTAAAGTTAAAAGGATAAGTTGTCATGAGTTTTGCTTCCGAGTAGCATTTTGCTTTACTTTGAGGATCCTGTAATGGATAAAAAATTACTTGAAATACTAGCATGTCCAGTTTGTAAAGGGGAATTGTTGTACGATCAAGCTAATCAAGAATTAATTTGCCAATTTGATCGCTTGGCGTTTCCGATTGTTAATGATATCCCTGTTATGCTGCAATCGAGAGCGCGGAGATTAGAGGCGGGGGAGAATTAGATGCCTTACTTCCTCCGTCATCCCCGCTTTTGCAGGAATGATGGAGGGGATGGGATATGATGGATCAGGCTAAGCTTTAACTTTCACCACTTTTCTTTCCACCACTACTATAAATATCTTCACCTGCTAAGGCTTGCCGCTTTTCCTCTCGATTCCGTTTATTACCATGTTGACGATGGCGATGACGATGCTTAAAGCGTGGCCTCGGTTTTCTTTCGTTCCCAGTAGCTTGTTGCTGGCTACCAGAATGGGCCTCTGTGTCAGCCCCTTGAGTTGAAGAAGTAAATTCACTAATAGGTGCTGGTATAGGAATCACTTGCGGTTGAACAGGTTCTATGTGGCTAGGTAGATGAGGTTCTACTACCTGTGGCAATTGATTAGGCGATTGTTGTTGCTTCTCTTGTTGCCCACT
The DNA here is from genome assembly GCA_021324335.1 of Gammaproteobacteria bacterium. Classification (GTDB taxonomy): domain Bacteria; phylum Pseudomonadota; class Gammaproteobacteria; order DSM-16500; family DSM-16500; genus Aquicella. Next base: position 43,258 of record JAJPJH010000059.1, on the reverse strand, counting down.
AGCGTTACCTTGTACGGACTGCCCTTCACGGGATTGGTTATCATAATTACGATAACCACCACCTTGGCCTCTCCCATGCTCTCTTCGACCACGATGATCTCGATGACGATGACGACCTTTGTATCGACTACCTGATGGCCGCGTACGAGTATGTTTCCTGAACGAAGGTTGCTCTTGTGCTGGTTTTGGCTGTTCCTTTTTCTCAAATAAGAAGGTAAAGAACTTCTTCAAAAATCCTGGCTCGCCTTTGCTTTTTGCAATGTGTTGCAATTGCGTTACCGAAGCAGGGGGGGCAGGTTGCTCTTCAATCGCGACATTTTTAACAGCAGGTTCTTGATGGAGTTTCTGTGCAGGTGTTGAAGTAGTTTGGGTGCTGACTTCTGTTTTAATAGCATATTTATAACTTGCTAATTTTTCATCTTTCTCTGTGATATCAGAGAGACGGATTCGTTCAACCTCATATTGTGGCGTTAGCAAATGCGCGCTAGGGACGACGATAACAGAAACGCTTTGACGTTTTTCAATATCGATGATCGCTTGTCGTTTCTCGTTTAAAAGATAAGCGGCGATTTCCGTCGGCAAAATAGCCCGTACTTGAGCGGTGTTGTCTTTTAACGCTTCTTCTTCAATAATGCGCATAATCGAAAGACTTAATGACTCAATCCCTCGGATCGTTCCTTGGCCTTGGCAACGTGGGCACGTAATCCGGCTAGATTCTCCTAAAGAAGGACGCAAGCGCTGTCTAGACATTTCTAATAAGCCAAAGCGCGAAATACGGCCAACTTGTACGCGGGCTCTGTCCATCGATAATGCTTTTTTCAGGCGCTCTTCTACTTCTCGCTGATTGCGGATAGGCGTCATATCGATAAAATCAATCACAATTAACCCGCCATTATCGCGCAGCCTTAATTGACGGGAAATTTCATCAGCGGCTTCTAAATTGGTCATCAAGGCGGTTTCTTCAATATCCCCCCCTTTCGTCGATTTAGCTGAATTAATATCGATTGCTACTAACGCTTCTGTATGATCAATGGTAATCGAACCGCCGGAAGGTAATCGTACTTCACGCTGGAAAGCAGATTCAATCTGGCTTTCAAGCTGAAAACGGGTGAAGAGCGGTGTTGGGTCTTTGTAGAGTTTCACGCGGCTAATGAAATGAGGGTTAATCAATTCTAAATGGCGAACGACTTCTTCGTGAACATCCGGATGATCGATAAGGATTTCATCAATGTCTTTGCGTAAGTAATCACGTAGGGCGCGAATAACAGCATTCCCTTCTTGGTAAATTAAAAAAGGTGCTGGACGAGGAGGTGTAGTAGACCCGCCTTCCCCTTCGGTTCCTTCTTCATCGGCTGCTTTCTGTATGACTTCCCACAGACGAAGTAAAATGTCTAAATCCCATTGCAATTCTTCCACCGAACGGCCACTGCCTGCTGTGCGCACAATGAGGCCCATGCCTTCAGGTATATGGAGGGAATTTAAGATGCCCTGGAGTTCATCCCGTTCCTCACCTTCAATGCGTCGGGATACCCCACCAGCGCGAGGGTTATTTGGCATTAAGACTAAATAGCAGCCGGGCAGCGTAATAAAAGTGGTTAAAGCAGCCCCTTTGCTGCCACGTTCTTCTTTCTCTACCTGGACAATCAGTTCTTGTCCTTCTTCTAATACTTCCGTAATCGTAGGACGGCGCCCTGTATCGTTATAGCTCTTCTTGAAGCAAGCACGGGCTACTTCTTTCAACGGCAGGAAGCCGTGACGGCCTTCACCATAATCGACAAACGCCGCTTCTAAGCTAGGTTCAATCCGGGTGACGATGCCTTTATAGATATTAGATTGTTTTTGTTCTCGGGAAGTTGATTCGATAATCAGGTCATAAAGATATTGGCCGCTAGCAAGAGCGATACGCAACTCTTCGTCTTTATGAGTTGCGTTAATAAGCATTCTATTCATATTAAATCATCCACTTAGTTCATGGGCTTTGCGCAGCGAAAGCGGAATGGGTTGTTATCATCAGGAGAGCGGTAAGGTATAAAGCTTATCAAGGCTAGTGGGTTCAAAGTGCCTTTTAATTGCACTCAAAGAATTCATCGCTCTAGAAACCAATTTCACACTATCAGTGCACAAAAGCACGTTTTAAATTAACCTTTCAGATAATCTACAATTACCTGTAACATATTCAGTCAACGAATATTACCAATATCTTGATTTTATATCAATTAAAAACCAAGGCGATCTAAAAATGCGTCAATCTGTACAGTATTTGAAAGTATCAAAAGACGATGAGGGACAACGAATCGATAATTTTTTATTCCATCGTTTGAAAGGAGTACCCAAATCGAAGATTTATCGAATTTTGCGCAAAGGGGAAGTTCGCGTTAATAAGAAGCGGATCTCGCCATTTTATAAGCTAATTGCCGGAGATAGCATCCGTTTGCCACCGATTATGTTGGCGGAAGAGGCAAAGCAAGTGCCGCCTAGTCGAGAAACCATGGAGCTGTTGGCTAGTCGCATCCTGTATGAAGATGAAAATTTTTTGATTCTGAATAAGCCATCCGGTATGTCCGTGCATGCTGGCAGTACGGTACGGGTGGGGATAGTGGAAGCGCTGCGGCATATGTATCCTAAGTTACCCCAATTAGAATTAGGGCATCGCTTAGATGCGGAAACCTCTGGCTGTTTGGTATTGGCTAAGAAAAAGCGCATTTTGCGAGAGTTACATACTTTATTGCGAGAGGGGCAAGTCACGAAAAAGTATTGGGCGCTGACAAAAGGCCAATGGAAAACGTCTGAGTTACGGGTGGATCTGCCATTACATAAGGATTATCGGGAAGGCGGTAAGCATGTGGTAGAAGTGCATAAAGAGGGCAAGACGGCATTGACGGTATTCCATCCTATCAAAACGTTGAAAGAATCGACCTTGGTCGAGGTAAGTTTATTTACTGGCCGTACGCATCAAATACGAGTGCATGCCGCCCATCAAGGTCATCCAATCGCAGGCGATGATCGATATGGGGATCCGGAATTCAATAAGTTAAGCCATCGCTTAGGGTTAAAAAGACTGTTTTTACACGCGAGATCCCTTGATTTTATTTTGCCTTCTCTCGCGCAACGTATTACAGTAAGAGCCCCGTTAGACCCCGATTTAGAAGCGGCTATTGAGGCATTTGAGAAACAGAGGTGATATGAACCCTGAACGAGAAGAGCAATTAGAGCTGGAATTGGTTGATAAAAAGCGCGGCATTTATCTATTACCCAATCTTCTGACAACCGCTGCTTTATTCGCAGGCTTTTATGCGATTGTGGCCGCGATGAAGGCGCATTTTGATACGGCTGCGATCGCTATTTTTGTTGCGATGATTGCAGATGGTTTAGATGGCAGGGTCGCGCGGTTAACGAACACCCAAACGCCGTTTGGCGGTGAATACGATAGCCTATCCGATATGGTAGCGTTTGGTATTGCGCCTGCTTTGGTGATTTATAGTTGGTCTATTTCTTATTTAGGCAAGTTGGGCTGGTTAGCTGCTTTCATTTATACTGCTGCAACGGCGCTTCGTTTAGCTCGTTTCAATACCCAGGTCAGCGATAAACATTATTTTCAAGGACTACCTTCTCCTTCCGGGGCAGGCATTCTAGCGGGTACTGTTTGGCTAGGTTCCAGCTATGATTTAGACGGCACCATGCTGGCTGTGCCTATCGCATTTTTAACTATTTTAGTTGCCTCCTTAATGGTGAGTACCATCCGTTATTCCAGCTTTAAGAGTATCGATTTTAAAGGCCGCGTACCGTTTTTAACGGTGGTGACGGCTGTCTTTATCATTGCGGCTGTGGCCCTCGAGCCTCCTGAGATGTTGTTTGGGATGTTTTTGTTGTATGTATTTTCTGGTCCCGTTCTTACGCTATGGCAGTTGCGTAAGATGCGACGGAAGCAGAAGAGTAAATAGGATTTTTGGGAAAAAGCTATACCAATCACAGCCTTTAATGGTAAAATTTCAACCAGTTTTGGTTTTTATCGAGATTTTATTCCATGCTCGCGGCTTCCTCTAAGACATTGATTAATACTAGATTACTGGTTATGCGCCCGCAGTTGCTGATTAAAAAAATTCTAGTAGCGCTCTCGCTGGCTTTATTATTAAGCGTCATCAGTGTGGTGGCCTATGCAGATGTGACGGACGTGGATGAAGTGACAACAGTTGATCGTATTCAATTGGTCACCCAGCAGATTAACTTACTCAAAAATCGTTTGGAGCAAGGTGAACATGAGCTCGCTGATTTACAAACGCAGCACGATGCCCAGCTTTCACAGTTAGCGTTAGGAAAATCGAGTAAAAATTTGTTAGATAAATCTACCTTAGATATTTCTGTTTCGACCTCAAACTTAGACAGTATCAATATCGAATTGACTGATGCCCAACAAACAATCAATTGGTTGGAAAAAAATATCCAAGAAATTGAAAATCAGCTAAATGTATTAAATATGTTTGGCTTAAAAGTTGATGGTAATGAAGTTGCTAACATCCAAGAATTACATACAGATTTGGCCTATCAACAAAAGCTGTTGGAATTAGAAAAGACACGTGTCACTTATTTACAAGACTTACAAACGGTTGCAAGTAATATTTTGCAGTTGAAAAAAGAGAACTATAACCGCGCAACCGCTTTATTGAAATCGCGCAAGATGCTGGATATTAAGCAACAGCAAGTGAATGAGGAATTAGCGTATCAAGAGCAGCAAAATATGTGGCTGCAGCGTCTTAATAAACTCTATGAGCGCGCAGCGAAGTTGGAACTTGCTCCTCAATCGAAAGATACTTATTCTGCCCTAGAAGATGATATTTTTTATGCCAATGAAAAAGCCAATTTCGCTTATATCCAATCCTTGATGGCGCGGTATAAAGATCAAATTCAACAGATGAAGTTAGCAGTGATCAGAGGTAATTCGATTAGTCTGCTGAGTGAGATTAGCAATCAAGTGCAGGTATTAAGTAAACAGATTAGCCGAGTGGATTCCGTATTAAATACACGAATGAGTGCACTTGATACCCATATTGCTTATTTAACGCAAAAAAAGCAGGCAGGGGGCCCATCGGATGTAGCCAAATTGATGGTATTAAAAGAGCAATATAAAGCAACTGATATCGCTTTAGATAAATTAAATGAAAGCTTAACAGTATTCCGTAAAGTATTAGATCAAGCCTTGCAGAGTGAATTATCGGCCCGACAAGGGTTTCCCACATTTAGTTTTAAGACGTTATTAGACCTTGGCAAAGAAACTTTATTAGTGCCTGCTTTGGTGTTTCAAGTAGTAAAAAGTTTATCGACGAATTTAATCCGAGGAATTGAATTAACGAATGTTTTAGCCTGGAGTTTATTTATTCTCGCGGAGATTTTTGTCATCACAGCCAGCTTATCATTGTATCGCGGACTGAATCGTTTATTAGAACGCCCTTCTGTATGGCGAGAAAAAATTAATTCCAAATGGTTGAGCTTACAATGGTTACGACGTAATTTTATTGATTTGATTTTGATCGGTAATCTGATCGGTATTTTATTTTTCTTTGGGATGCCATTGCAGAATTTTATTTTCATTGTTTATTTATCCTTGGTCTGGCTGATATGCCGCTGTATGCTAACGGTTGCACGTTTATGTTTATTAGAAACCACCCATCACACCTCCGGGCATGATGTGAAATTATTTCACCGTTTGAAATGGATTATTTTTATTGGCGGTACCATTATTGCATTTACTGTATTTGTCCATCAATTACCCCTGATTTATGAAATCAAAACACTCAGTGACCGGTTATTTTTGTTATTCCTGATGATTGTTTCCTTGTTATTACTCCGCTCCTGGGATGTGGTTCCTAATTTAATGCTTTCCCATATGGAGTCGTATCATCCTTATTTTCGTCAGAGTATTCGTTTTATTGGGTTACTGGTCCCCCTGCTGATGTTTGGTAATTCTGTCATTGGCTTAATTGGTTATATGAATCTGGTTATGACGGTTGCTTGGTATGAGGGGATTTTCCTCATCGTACTTATTGGCTATATGATTTTACGTGGCTTATTATCAGATGGGATGGAGCAACTTTCCCGCGTGATGATTCAATACGTTAATAATGGTTGGTTATGGACAGAAGCATTTTTAAAGCCAATTCATAAGGTATTGCGTATCACCCTATTTTTATCTGCTTGGGCGTTGTTATTTTTGCTCTATGGTTGGGATAAACAATCACCCATTGTCGAGAGATTAACGCGATTATTACATTATCAGTTGGCGCATGTCCTTAATACCACTATTACACCTCTTAATATTATTGAATTATGCGTTGTAATTTCTGTATTTTGGTGGACAACGAAATGGATACGCGAATTTGTTTATCGACTCTTGTTGTCTCGCACCAAAGACATGGGTATTCGAAATAGTATTGCAATTTTAAGTCAGTATGCCATGATCGTATTGGGTGTTTTCTTGTGCTTAAGAGTATTAGGCATAGACATGCAAGCATTGGCAGTGGTAGCAGGTGCCTTAGCTTTCGGTATTGGATTTGGTTTAAGAGATCTTGCGAATAATTTTGTTTGCGGATTTTTGATTTTGTTAGAACGTCCGTTGAGAGTAGGGGATATTGTGAGTGTCGGCGGAATGGAAGGTGATGTGATTCATATCGGCAGTCGTGCTGTTACCGTTTGTACATGGGATAACATGGAATTAGTGGTTCCTAATACGGAAATATTTAATAAATCATTTATCAACTGGACCGCGAGAAATAATATTGTTCGCTCGGTGCTGCATATTCATATTGATTTAAATGATAACCCGCATGAAGTAAAAGTGATTATTCAAAATGTTTTAGCAGCACATAAAGATGTATTGAAAACCCCGACACCGGAAGTGTATTTGAAAGAAATGAACAATGGCTTGATGGATTTTGAAGTTCGGTATTATGTAAATATTCGTCAGGTTGCATCTCGAACGAGCGTGATGTCTTCTGTGTTGATGACGATATGGGATGAATTTGAGAAGCATGGTATTAAGCCGCCTTATCCGCAGCGGGAGGTGGTGATACGAAGTGATGAGCCGGTGTTAGGGCTGGCGAAGCCGAAAACGTCGGAACTTTCTTAAAAGGGAATAAACGAGATATCAGTTAAACTAAAATCTTTTCCTTTAAACAATAATGGTTCGCTAGAAATTTTTGCTAACGCATAGGCAAAGCAATCACCAAAGTTTAGACCCGCAGGGTGATTGCTCTTACCAAAGCGACGCCACGCAATTCTTGCAATTTCTGCCTGTTCACTGTCGAATGGAACGATATCAATTTTGGCTCGGTGTAATAATAAATCTAATTCCCGGCCACCTGCTTCACCTTTCCGGGCTTCTATTACAATCATTAATTCTAACGCTGTACCTGCAGAAAGTAATCGCTTTGAATCTTTGCTAATGAGTTCGGCAAAAGTGGTGGCTTCTGGTTCGTCGAATAAAATCGTTAAAATAGCAGAAGTATCTAATACCACAGAATAATATCCTTATTTTGGTAAGCCACTAGAATCATAACCGAGAATTTCATCAGGCGAACGCTTATCCTGGTCAGGAAGATTTGCGCAACGTTGCCCAATCGATAATAAGCTTTCTTTCAACTCGGTGGGCGCACGTTTTCCTTGTTCCCGCAGCAGTTTTTCTCGCAAGGCTTCTATGACTACTTCTGTGATGGTCTCACCTGTTTGCTGAGCTAATAAGCGGGCAAGCCTGTCGGCTTCTGGGTGTTTGATATTGAGCATTTTACTTACTCCTCCTTTTCTTCCTTCTTCCTAATTATGTACTTTCTTTATTTAATTGTCAATCTGATGAAAAGCCGCAATTTAAGTGATCGGAAATATGATAATAAACTGCCACGTTTTTCTATTAGAACGTGGCAGTGTGAAAGCGATGAAGTTAGCTAATTGCACAGCTTCTTTTGATGGAAAATGAAGATTTATTTTCTTCAATAAAATCAAGATTAGAATAATCGATAGGCCCATGTGTTTTAAATTCACCTATTTTATAGAGGTGAATTTTTAAAACGCCTTCAATGGGGATGACGTTGCTACGGTGGGTTTCGAAATAGGTAATATTAGCTATTCTTTCATTCCGCTCACTTGCTAAAGAGTGACGTCCCTGATTAATAACTATAGCTTCATTATGCTCAGCAATATTCTCAAGGTTGCGGAGATATATAACTTTGAATATGGCTGGTTGATAAACTTCTGTATCTTCAAGAAGTTGGTCGCCAGTTCTTAAGAATCTTGAATATTCAAGGGCTTCATGTTCTGTTTTAAATAATCTGACAGTTTGAATATTTATTCCAAGAAATGACTCATATATCTCGGTATTTGGTATTTTTTTTCGATATTCCGTCCCTGCATCCATGTCAAATATTGTTCGTTTTGGATTTGAGATATGAATGGGTTTTCCTACAGTATAAAAAATGTTGTCTTTGTGTTGATTTTTCAGTCGATTGATTTCTTCCTGGCTTAATTGACGGAAATTTTTATTTACGGAAGCAATATTTATTAATTCTTTTGGACTAAAGAAAGTGAACACACGTTTTTGTATTTCTCGAGGTAAGCTTTCAAATTCACTAAGCTTGGTTTTCATGTTTATTATCTCCAGTAAATTAATTTAAAAAAGGCTCGATTATTTTATATAGAATCGTAATCAAGAATTTCATTCGGAGAGCGTTTGTCTCGACTAAGAAGGGTTGTTTGCTGAGCTAATATTCTAGCCAGCTTATTCACTAGAATATTTTACTGTTAAATTAAAATCTTCTGAAACGCAATTACATTCGCTCGTATTGTATCTTCATTTTCTGTCATATCAATAATGCCATCTCCACCAATCGAAGCCGCTAATTTTTTCATCATCTCCTGCATTTGCGTATTTTGCCGTTTCATCCCTAAGAGATTATATTTAGACACACTCGCCACCCCAATCACACGATAAGCACTACGCGGTGATTCTGTTTTTGAATAAACAGCAACCGTTTGCGGATTTTTAGAAGGATAGCTTTCTTTTGTCGTCGGCGTAATCTGTTGCCTGTTGATAAAATTAGAAGCAAGTTGTGACGTCGATTGTCCTGTCGTTGAACATCCTCCTAATAACAAACCGATGACAAAACCTGTTAATATCAGATGAGAAGTTCTCATGACTTTATCCTTACTCAGCGTTTTATCCCAATGATTCATCCTAGTAGATTAGAGTAAGCAAGACAAGCCTCTTTGAGAATATTGCAGATGACTATGCCATTATGATCCGGCATAATTCACCCACTTATATTAAAGGCAGGGTATAGCTATGACAGATGTCTTTGAGATAGCCCGTCACGATTTACTCGATCCTGCGGGATTAACTGATCAAGAATTGCAACATGTTATTCATCAATTAGCTGGTCGGCAAATTGATTATGCAGATTTATACTTTCAATCGGTCTATTCCGAATCGTGGGTACTAGAAGACGGTATTATTAAAGGCGGTAGTTTTGATATTGATCGCGGTGTGGGTGTGCGCGCGATGAGCGGGGAAAAGACAGGGTTTGCTTACGCGGATGATATTCTCATGCCCGCGTTGGAGCAGGCTGCACAAGCTGCACGCAGTATTGCCAAACAAGGCGGCGAGCAGGCTGTTCAAGCCTTCCATCAATTACCAGGACACCGTTTATACCAACCGATTAATCCCTTGGCTTCGCTCTCTGAAAAAGACAAAGTGTCTTTATTACAGCGTATTGATACTTATATTCGACAGAAAGACCCACGCATCATTCAAGTGAATCTGAGTTTAGCAGGCGAATATGAAACCGTATTCGTGATGGCAAGCGATGGCCATGTAGCGAGTGATGTGCGGCCGTTAGTCCGTTTAAATGTCAGTGTCATTGTTGAACATCAAGGCCGGCGTGAATCAGGTTATGCAGGCGGAGGCGGGCGGTTTGATTATGCTTATTTTTTAAATACTGATATTGCTTTTCAATATGCAGATGAAGCTCTCCGACAAGCATTGGTTAATCTTGAAGCAGTCGAGGCACCTGCCGGCCCCATGATGGTGGTATTAGGCCCCGGTTGGCCAGGGGTTTTGCTGAATGAAGCAGTCGGCCACGGACTAGAAGGCGATTTTAACCGCAAAGGTATCTCTGCCTATAGCGGCCGGATGGGGCAGCAAGTGGCGAGTAAGTTATGCACGATTGTGGATAATGGCACGTTGGCTGATCGCCGTGGTTCATTAAATATTGATGACGAAGGAACGCCGACCCAGAAGAATGTCTTAATTGAAAAAGGCATTTTGCGTAGTTACATGATGGATAAACGCAATGCACGTCTCATGGGTGTGCAATCAACCGGCAATGGCCGGCGGGAATCGTATGCTCATTTGCCTATGCCGCGTATGACGAATACTTATATGTTACCCGGCCAATCGGCTCCAGAAGAAATCATTGCCTCCGTTAAAAAAGGTCTTTATGCCGTTAATTTTGGCGGCGGTCAGGTGGATATTACATCCGGTAAATTTGTGTTTTCGGCAAGCGAAGCTTATTTAATTGAAAACGGAAAAATCGGCGCTCCAGTTAAAGGCGCGACGCTGATTGGCAACGGGCCTGAGGTGTTGACCAAAATTTCGATGGTAGGAAACGACTTGAAATTAGATACCGGCATTGGTATTTGCGGTAAAGATGGCCAGAGTGTCCCCGTAGGTGTGGGTCAGCCTACCATGCGGGTGGATGAATTAACTGTTGGTGGAACTAGATCACAGTGATGGGTATAAATTATGAAAAACCTCGATAAAATGGTAATGACTGTCAATCATTTGCAATCGCTTTCTCAAGAAATATTGAAAGAAGCTGCGCGCTTAGGGGCTGATCAGGCTGAAGTCGATATTGGACGCAATAAAGGTTTTTCAGTTAGCGCTAGAGACGGTGAAGTTGAAACTATCGAATATAGCCAAGATAAATCGGTAGATATCACGGTTTATTTTGGTAAACGCAGCGGCTCTTCCAGTCTGTCCGATTTGCGCCCTGATGCCATTCGCGCGGCGGTCGAAGCAGCTTGTCATATTGCTAAATTTACGGATGAAGATGAAGCGTCTGGTTTAGCGTGCAGAGAAGAATTAGCCTTTAATTATCCGCAAATAGATTTAGTTTCACCTTGGCCAATTTCAGTGGAACAAGCGATTGCGCTTGCTTGTGAATGTGAACGGGAAGCGCTGGCTTATGATAAGCGTATTATGAGCGCAGAAGATGTGATCGTTTCTACTATTGAAGGATTGCACCTGTATGCAAACAGTTTGGGATTTATCGGTTATTTCCCTTTTACACAACATCATGCTAGCTGCACATTAGTGGCTAAAGCAGGGGATGAGATGCAGCGTGATGGTCATTACACGGTTGCGACAGATGCAGAGCGCCTAGAATCTATTTCTGAAGTAGCGCGGCAAGCTGCAGAGCGCACGGTACAGCGTTTAGGGGCAAGACGTATTCCTACCATGAAAGCGCCTGTTATTTTTATTGCAGAAGAAGCGCGAGGATTGTTAGGCAGTTTTGCATCGGCGATCCAAGGTGGTAGCTTGTATCGTAAAGCGTCATTTTTAGTAGATCATTTGGATAAAAAAATCTTCCCTGATTTCGTCCGTATTTACGAACAGCCTCATTTGCCTTATGCGCTAGGGAGTTCGCCCTTTGATGATGATGGTGTAGCAACGCGTCCCAATGTTTTTGTCGATGGCGGCGTTCTCCGCCAATATTCACTGGGAGTTTATTCTGCAAGAAAATTAGGAATGAAAACCACCGGTAATGCAGGCGGGATGCATAATTTGACGATTCAAACAGGAAATAAAGATTTGCCTGCTTTATTGAAAGCAATGGGCAGGGGATTGTTAATTACAGAAATGATGGGACAGGGTGTGAATCTTATCACAGGTGATTATTCGCGAGGAGCGAGTGGTTACTGGGTGGAGAATGGTGAAATTCAGTATCCAGTGAGTGAGATTACGGTAGCAGGGAAGTTACAAGATATGTATAAGCGTGTGGTGGAAGTGGGGAATGATGTGGATAAACGTGGCAATATTTTGACAGGATCGATTTTGTTGGAAGAAATGATGATTGCGGGTAGTTGATTCAAATTTAGTCCATGTTTAGGTGAATTGCTTATTTGACAGATTCTCTCTATTTGCTATCCTACCTGTACAAGTACATTTTATTGTACAGTTGAAGGTTATAATTATCTATCAATGCAAATATCATTATTGAGGTTATAATGGCGGGAAAATTATAAGATCTATATACTCCCATTACTAAAGTCGCAAGCAGAATAATCGCGACAAGGTTTAATCGGATTAATTTTGAATAAAATAATGGTTACAGGAAGTTTAAATATGGTTCGTCAGCGTTTTGTTGGGATTTGTTTTCCAGAAAAAAAAGAGGATAAAAAAACTTTTAATATAATGTATCATGCAGGAAAAATAGCTAATGAAATGTTTTTTACTACGATTGCCATGCGAGATATCGATGCTATCATAGCATATCCTTTCGGACAGGATGGTGAGTTCGTTTACCACACAGCTGCCAGTTTACATGCTTATCAAGGAAATCATGATGCTGTTAATTTTTTGTGGATCAAAGGTGCGAATGTTCTTCCTATTATTTATGGTTATGCGTTAAGTGGAAATGCAGCTAAAGTTGAAGAGTTTATGGAAAGTTGTGCATATAGTGCAATCACGGAAGGTAAATTAAATAGCGTATATGCTGCGATAGATGGATATGATTCAAATGGATTATTATCAGATCGAGAAATACTTCTCCATATTTTAGCCTGTCATAAAAACAATCAATTTTTAACTGATAACATTATCCTACATACTCCTCCAGCGCTAACAGATAATCTAAGGCTGCAAGCAGATAAATTAGCACAGCGTATAATGGAAGAAAAACAAGCTGAATTTGAAGAAGCAGTATCTTGCTTAAATGATAGTATTGTTGCTCTATTGGTAGAAAGCGACGAAATTTTTCCTTCACCCCTTCCCATACCAGCGTTGCTTCTTCTTGTCTCCCATATAACAGCATTAGATAAGCAAATGGTTGGCGAGTTTTACGATCAATCTAATTTATGGATTTATAAAAAAATACACGCCATGAGACATGAATCTTATTTACAGGAATGGAAATGGAAGCGACATCACACGCCAAGAGCTAAGAGTTTTTTTGAGGCTTGTCAGAAAGTAAGTACTTTTTCTATTTTTAAAGTTGCCTTTAGAAATCAGAAGGAATTATTTGAAAGAAAAATACCTCATGTTAGAAGCGCTCAAAGACATGAGCAATCTTATAAACATTATCAGGAAGATGGTTTTACAGAGATGGTCGCTGATATTTCTCGTAAATTGAAGGTTTAAGTGCATTTCACCTATGTATTTATATCTCTTAACTAATGATCAATTCCTATTTTATAATCAAGATGAAGAAAGCATCGTAAACGAAGTAATAACAGCTATTCGACAAAGCGGCTCACTTCAAGGTTTTACTACCTTTGCAGAGGCTGCTGATTACCGTAAAGTTAAAAATAATCAAGGTATAAAGCAAAAAAGTATTTGGAAAAAAGAAGCTGTTAAAGAAAAAGATTTTGCTATTCTGTTTGTCGAGGTAAATGATCGCAACTATCAAAAATTACCTCGCCAGGTAAAAACTCAATCTTACCGATGCGCTTATTCACAAAGATCTATCCCTTATTATGAGGTGCAGCCAGGTGAAATTATACATTTAATTTCAATCAATTTAGGCCATTTAAAAAATCATCTATTGTTTAAACTTCCACAGCTACCTAAAGAAATATTATTTTATATTACAAATAAACTAGATCCCATTTCGCTTGGATATTTAGCATTGACTAGCCATTTTTTTAATGACTTAGTTAAGAATGATCTGTTTTGGATAGGGCAAGCTCGACGTTATTTGCCATTTGAAACAATAAAACTCGATTATCGCGTATCGAAAAATAAAACCACTTATGCTGTTGAGTTTCGCAGAGAAAGACAGTTAAAAAGCCATAGAAATAAAGAATTTCAATGGCTGCTTGATCGTACGAAAGAGGGTAACCTTAATGAGATAAAAATAAAGTACCCAAAAGGTAATTTAAATTTATTTTTTATCGAAAAAGATTGTTATGATATGACAATTATTGATTGGGCAAAATATTATCAGCATCAGCATATTTTAGATTGGATGGCAGAAATTAAGATTGCTCATCAGTTTTATTCCTTGGAACAGAATCCTAAAGTTACTCAACAGCAATGTGATGTATTATCAGCAATTCATTTGAATCAAGTGAATCACTTAAGAGAGTTAGCTGGGTATATAAACATTAAAACATTTACTGTCCCTATTAACGTGCCTTTTAAAAGAATTCTCCCTCGTCATATTCTATTTCTATCTGGTATCTCTGCTCCGAGCATCCATTCTGTTCAATTAAAAGAGCTTGCTGTGCTGTATAATAGCCGGGGAATAGTAGAATTCTTGTTAGAACAAGGCGAGTCTCTCGATTTTACTGCGGCTTTTATCGATTATCTATTTATTATCAGTCATTGTCATTTTAATATAATTTCTCTTTTAGAGCATAATTTATTGAATACGCCTGGTATTGCTTTTGCTGTTATCTTAAACCATGACTATCGCGTTGCTGAGAAACTGTTGCCATTGATACCAGATGAAAGGTTAGAAGAGAAGCTACATCACTCCAATGATGACTCTCAATTTCGACGTAAATTAGGAAGGGTGATAAGATATTATGGAGATACGCCTTTGATGCTGACGAGTAAAATAGATTTTACAAAAACTTATTTGTTAATAAAGCGGGCAGTTAATTTAGATGCTAAAAATGATTTAGGAATGACGGCATTAAATATGGCTTTATCCCATAAACAAGAAGAATGTGCCAATTTATTAATTGAGAATCGCGTAAGTCTTACTAAGGAAGATGGAAAACAAAATAAAGATACGCCTTTGCATGAAGCGATTAGATATGGTTTGCTGAAGAGTGTGCAGTGTCTTGTTGAGGAGATAGAAAGACGCAATTTAAATGAAATATTTTTCCATCAAATCTATTTTAACTATACAATCCTGCATGAGGCGGCTGAGCAAAAAGATTATCGTATTTTGCATTATCTTTTTCAATGCGAAAAAATGCATCTTTTAATTAATCGCACTACTATTTACCCCAAGGCTTCAACTCTCACTTCTTTCGAAGGTGCATTCAAGAAAGGCGATGCGAGGATGGCTGCTAATCGAGGGATAGCTCTCACTCCTTTAGATGTTGCACTGATAGAAAGAAATGTAAAAACAGCTGCTTTACTGATACTTAATGATGGAAGTCGAGCTTTAAAATTTTCAGCTGCTGATAAACTGTATTCACATATTAATACCAAATTAACTGAAATTTTAAATGCTATTCGCGCAACACAAGATCCTATCAATAAAGTCATTAATGGGTTAAAGTGGTATATTGATGGAGGTTTTCGGTTAAAAGAAAAACAAACAGCCCGTCATCTTTTGCAAACAATAAATAAAAAATACAGTCAATGGCAGATGAAATCGCTTTATCAATTTCTTGAGAAAAATATGCGGGATGTGGAAGAGGAGAGTTTCTCTCTTTTGAAAATTGTACTACTTGACGAATTAAGCAAAGATATTAAAAAGGAAAATCGTAAAAGTCAGATGCAGGTTAGGGTATATCCAGAATCTGCCAATGTGGATACATCTTATTCTTCCCCAAATTTATCATTAATCAACTGAGCAACAGCCGCTAAAGCCTGTTGCTCATCATCTCCCGTCACTGCGACATCTAGCGTATGATCTTTTTGCGCCCCCAACGTAATCACACCCATAATACTTTTGCAATCAACAACGCGATCTCGATAAGTCAGTTCAATGCGACTCTGAAATTTCTTAGCTACATCCACTAATTTTGCTGCTGCACGAGTATGTAACCCGCGCTGATTTTGAATGGTTAATTGCTGCTTAATCACAAATTAAACTCCTCACCCAAATAAACAGCCCGCACTTCTTCGTTCGCTAACACTGCTTCAGGGTTTCCTTCGCAAATAATTTTACCTTGATTAACAATATAAGCTCGTTCACAAATATTTAACGTATCGCGAACATTATGGTCAGTGATTAAAATGCCAATATCACGTTTACGTAAATAATTCACAATTCGTTTAACATCTAGCACCGAAATAGGATCAATACCTGCAAACGGTTCATCTAACAAAATAAAATCCGGTTCTGTCGCTAAAGCTCTAGCAATTTCCGTACGGCGTCTTTCACCCCCAGACAAACTCATCCCTACGGAATCCCGAATATGCGTAATACGAAATTCTTCTAATAAATGCTCTAACTTTTCCTTTCGCTGGGCTTTCGTTAATTCCGGCCGCAATTCTAAAATCGACATAATATTTTGTGTCACCGTTAATTTGCGAAAAATCGACGCTTCCTGCGGTAGATAGCTTATACCTAAATGCGCACGAGCATGCACAGGAACACGAGTGATATCCTGATCACCTAACAGGACATGACCATCATCAGCAGGGATCAAACCGACGATCATATAAAACGAGGTCGTTTTCCCTGCGCCATTCGGCCCGAGTAAACCAACGACTTCTCCTCGCTTCACCTGCAATGAAACATCCTTCACCACATCGCGAGATTTAAATTTCTTTTTTAAATGTTCTGCACGTAATAAATTTGGCATAGGCTATTTGTCTGGGTTATAAACAAGTACAGCACGTCCTTTTGTCGAAGCAGGTACCGTGACGATTTGGGTTTTCATATTATAAAGAATCAATTCACCTTGAAAACTATTTTCTCCTTGCTCAACTGTTACATGTTGTTCAAATATGACATTCGAATCAAGCGGGTAATATTTCATGATTAAGGCATGCGAATGAACTTCAGGATCGCCAATTTGAGGCAGCGTCCAATAATGGGCTGGATTTGTTAAGCCATATGCAATCGCTTCTTTGAGTTGATGATGTTCATTATCTTTAGTAATTAAGCGATCAGCGGTCAAATGGGTACTGCCTTGATCTACTTTCACATTTCCTTCGAAAATCTTAACACCTGTTTTGTAATTATAAGTGGTACTATCGGCAGTAATATAAACTTTCGCTTTATTATCTTCAGGTAAAGCAAAAGCGAGGAGGGTATAGCAGAGAAAAAATAGGGCTGTTAGGGTGGGGAGGATGGCTTTATGAATCTGATACATATTCTCCTCGCGTTTGCGAAAGTAGTTTGATATCGCCGGTATTCATGTCAGCTTGCATGCCCACTGCATTTACCTGCAAATGAGGTTGTTCCATGGTGATGTATTCTTTCGTTTCTGCTGTGTTTTTATTCGGATAAACCGTGAGCGCTGAGGTTTTTACGACTGTCGTTGGATTACTTTTATCAGCCGTATGGACTATCACCACATTGTCCCAGAAATCGACAACATCCGTCCCTTGGGTTGCTTTAGCGTAATGAGAGGTAACATGCCAAGGCTCAGGAGATTGCCGGTAGATAGTTAACTCAGGAGAGGTGAGCTCCGTCGTATCATTCTCAGCGTAATGTACCATTTTAGGGGTGACAATTTTCATTTTAGGATTGCCCTCCGTATCCATTGTCACAGCAACAACATTTTCCATATATGCATCAGGTAGCGAAGAAACAGGCGCAGACATAGTAGGCTGTGGGCGATAAGCCATAAACGTTACGCCAACTGCTAAGCCGACAATTGCTGTAAAGCCAATGCTGATAAGGGTGTTTTTATATGCCATGAAAATCAGTCTACATTATCGAGAGAGATAGGATTGTATCACAGTTTGATAGTGACCTTGAGCATTCATAATCAATTCACACACTTCCCGAACCGCTCCTTTTCCGCCTTTGTTTTTAGTAATTAAATCAACACGTTGCTTGATGACCTCGGGCGCTTGCGGAACAGTTACCGCTAAATGAACCCGTCGTAGGAGGGGAAGATCAGGTAAATCATCGCCTATAAAAGCGATTTGTTGATCTGTGAGCTGTAATTGCTGCTTGAGGCTTTCGTAGGCAGGAAGCTTATCCTCCTGGCCTAAATAAGCATGCTTGATAGCTAAATCTTGAATACGCTTTTCTACTGCTGAGGACGTTTTTCCAGAAATAACAGCCACTGTGACACCGGTTTTTTGCAATAGCTTAATCCCCAAGCCATCATGAATATGAAAGCCTTTGAGCTCATGGCCTTGCGGACCATAATAAATGACGCCGGAGGTTAAAACACCATCCACATCAAGAATAAGCAGTCGGATATTTTTGGCCTTTTCTAACATTTAAACCACCCCCGCACGCAGAATATCGTGAATATGTAAAACACCAATGGGCTGTTGTTTTTCGTTTGTAATGACAAGCGAGGTGATTTGATGGGTTTCCATGATAGTTAAAGCTTCGGCTGCTAATAGATTGGAAGCGATTGTTTTTGGATGCAGAGACATCACTTCGTGGATTTGGGTACGGTTGATGTCGATAGGATGATCTAAGGTACGCCGTACATCCCCATCTGTAAAAATACCCACTAATTCCCCGGTATCATTAATCACGGTGGTAAGACCTAATTTTTTCTGGGTCATTTCGACTAATGCTTCTTTAAGAGAGGCCGTATGAGGGACGACGGGCATGGCTTCATGCTGGTGCATAATCTCATTGACCTTCAATAACAAACGCCGTCCCAACGCACCACCCGGGTGGGAGAGGGCAAAATCATTTTTCGTAAAGCCGCGATGTTCCAGCAAAGCCATTGCCAATGCATCCCCCATTACTAGTGCGGCTGTGGTGCTAGAAGTCGGGGCTAAGCCGAGCGGACATGCTTCTTTTTCGATCCCCACATGAATATTCACCGTGGCTGCTTTTGCCAGGGTGGAGTTAGGTTTACCTGTTAAAGAAATTAAGGGGATATTTAACCGCTTGATAAAAGGCAGAATTGAGAGAATTTCTTCTGATTCGCCTGAATTCGAAAGTGCTAGCACGACATCTTTAGGGGTAATCATCCCCATATCGCCATGTTTGGCTTCACTTGGATGAATAAAAAACGCTGGGCTGCCTGTACTAGCGAAAGTAGCAGCAATTTTCTTGCTAATATGGCCCGACTTACCCACACCTATTACGACAATACGGCCTTCGCAGTTAAAGAGATATTGACAAGCTTTGGCAAAATTTTCATCAATACGATCGATGAGGCTGCTAATCATCTGCGCTTCAATTTCAATGACCGCCCGGCCTACGGCACATATTTTCTCGCTATTCATCTTTCCAGAACCCTGAATTGACATCTTATATGAGGATGTTATCTTAACTAGCCTTAGATAACAGAACAAGGAGTAATCTAGTTTATGCTAGATGGAGCCGATAATCCGGAAAAGAGCCCTTTATTAACTTCTATTAATATTGTCAGCAATACTCAGGAGGAATTGATAGCTTTAGATGAAGTCCATATGCGGAATAAGGATAGTCGGAGGGAATGCTTGCTTGAGACGGGAAAAGGGGTGACGATCTTACTCGCTACTGCAGCAGGATTAACAATTGCTCCTCTCGCAGGTTACGGGGCAATGCTGGCGGGGGCAAGGACAGGACTTATGCTATTAGCGAGCATATTAAGTTGTACTGTTGTGACGGGATGCTGCATGATGCCACCTTTCATGTTTTTTAATAAGAAAAATGATGAATACCAAGAGGAATACCAAGAAGAATATGAGAAGCGGTTGATTCCTACTAGAGCACCTGTTCCCTAATAATATCCACTAGCTATTTCCTCCGCAATTTGCGAAACTGGCGCCTATGTCAGAGCCTAAAATTGAAAATTTAGTCGAAATCACCAAGATGTCCTTCCAGCATGAAAACGGCAAAGTCGTTTTCCAGGAAGTTGATATTGTTATTCCTAAAGGCAAAATCGTTGCGATCATGGGCCCGAGTGGCACAGGTAAAACCACTTTATTACGGCTAATCGGGGGGCAATTGACTCCAACAGCCGGCCAAGTCATGGTAGACGGACAAAATATCCATACCTTATCCCGTAAAGCACTTTACCAACTCCGTACCCGCATGGGTATGTTGTTCCAAGCCGGCGGTTTATTCACCCATCTAAGTGTCTTTGAGAATGTTGCTTTTCCCTTGCGGGAGCATACTAAACTATCTGAATCCCTGATTCATACCTTGGTATTAATGAAGTTACAGATGGTAGGCTTACGCGGAGCAAGTAATTTAATGCCCAGCGAATTATCCGGTGGTATGGCAAGGCGCGTGGCACTGGCTCGGGCGATTGCCTTAGACCCTGCTTTTATTATGTATGACGAACCCTTTACAGGTCAGGATCCTATTTCCATGGGTGTGCTCGTGAAATTAATTCGCACCTTAAACGATGCCTTAGGATTAACCAGCGTAATTGTGTCACACGACGTTCAGGAAGCTTTGAGCATTTCCGATTACGTTTATGTGATTTCCAACAAAAAGGTCATTGGTCAAGGGACACCGGATGCTATTATGCAAAATAAAACCTCAATGGAGTTACAGCAATTCATTCAAGGCTTACCAGATGGTCCTGTCCCATTTGACTATCCTGCCAATTCACTAGAGCAGGATTTCTTGGAAGGAACAGTAAATGCTAGATAAGTTAACTTTACTCGGCCGGTGGGGAATAAATAACCTGCGGCAGTTAGGCAAAGCAGGCATTCTGCTTTATCGTGCTCTTTTTTATCCACCTAACTTCAGAAAAGGTTTCCCGCTGGTCATGCAGCAAATTTATTCTGAAGGGGTGCTATCCCTGGTCATTATCGTCGTATCCAGTTTATTCATTGGTATGGTGTTAGCCCTGCAAGGCTATCATACCTTAGCAAAATTCGGTTCCGCGCAGCAGTTAGGTGTATTAGTAGCATTAAGCGTGACGCGCGAATTAGGCCCTGTTGTCACTGCTATCCTATTTGCTGGTCGCGCAGGTTCCGCAGTGACTGCAGAAATTGGCTTGATGAAAGCGACTGAGCAATTATCCAGTATGGAAATGATGGCTGTTGACCCTATCCATCGTGTAATTTCACCGCGCTTTTGGGGTGGGGTGATTTCCATGCCCTTGTTGACGCTTATTTTCAATGCCACCGCAATTTATGGGGCCTATTTAGTCGGGGTGAAATGGCTAGGACTCGATACTGGTATTTTCTGGTCTAACATGCAGGCTTCTGTCAGCTTTCAATCGGATGTATTAAACGGGATTATTAAAAGCGTGGTATTTGGTATTGCAGTCGTTTGGATTGCTGTAGCCCAAGGGTTTGAATCTGTTCCGACCTCTGCCGGTATTTCCAATGCGACCACGCGTTCAGTTGTGTATTCGTCCCTGGCGGTATTAGGGCTTGATTTTGTATTAACAGCTATGATGATAGGGAGTTGGTAATGCTACCTCAACGTTTAATAGAAAGTTTGGTTGGTTTATTTCTTTTATTCGCCGTTATCGCGTTGACTGTGCTGGCTTTTAAAGTGAGTGGGCTAACTAGCTTATTTCCTGTTAAAACTTATACAGTAACAGCCTCGTTTGATGATATTGGCGGGTTAAAAGTACGTTCACCTGTTAAAATCAGTGGGGTGCAGATTGGTGAAGTTTCTAACATTGCGCTAGATCCTGTGACCTTTAGGGCGATTGTGACGATGCAGATTGAAACCAAATTCAATACGATTCCTGATGATTCTTCCGCTGGCATCTTTACCGCTGGTTTATTGGGTGATAATTATATTGCTATTACGCCAATGTATAATACGACTTATCTAACAAATGGCAGTAAGATTCAAGTGACCCGTTCAGCTATGATATTAGAGAAGTTGATTGGGCAGTTGGTTTATAAAATAGGAAATGGTGGAAGTAGCAACAGTAATAAAGACGGAGATAAAAATGCTAAATAACAAACTTATTGTAAGCTTTTTAATTGCTCTTATAACGTGGTTTAGCTTTGTTCCTTCATATGCCCAATCAGCAGCAACCCAAAGCGACCCTATTGCGATGCTGCAATTCATGGCTAATAACATGATTGCTGGGTTAAAAGCGAATAAAGCCACGCTCAAAACCAAGCCACAAGTTGTGTACCAATTAGCTAATCGCTATGTTGTCCCTTACGCGGATTTATCAGCAATGGCTAAATCAGTATTACCCCCGCAAATTTGGAATAGCGCCACACCTGCTCAGCGTATGCAGTTTCAAAAAGAATTTACGACAACCCTCATTCGTACGTATGCATCTGCTTTAACTTCGTATGAAGATCAAACCATTCATTTCTATCCTATTCGGGGTGGATATCAAGGAGCTAGTACGGTAGAAGTAAATAGTGAAATTACGGGCTCAAACAATGAACCGATTCATGTGACTTATCGCCTGATGCGAGTAGGCAGCGTATGGCGTCTATTTGATTTATCGGTGGAAGGCGTCAGTATGTTAGAAAGTTTCCGTTCACAATTCGCAGATATTTTAGAGAATGGTACGATGGATCAGCTTTTACAGCGTATGGCTGAACATAACGCTGGTCGTGGTGCTTAATTATGGATTCTCATCAAGCAGACATTACCTTACAGAATGGCCGACTGATGGTATCAGGGCAATTAGATTTTGGAAATGTGATGTCTGTTTATGAAAAGAGTTTAGCGTTATTCGAGCGGTGTGCTGAGTTAAATATTGATTTTTCTCCTTTAAAATCCAGTGATAGTTCAGGGATTGCGTTGGTAATTGAATGGATTAAATATGCTAAACAGCATCATAAAGCCATTCAGCTTATCAATTTCCCTCAAGACTTAAAATCGATTGTGAAAGCTGCACGGTTAGAGAAGATTGTAAAATAACTCGCATAACCTAACAGTGTATCAGAGATAATTGTAATTTCAACATCATTTTTTCCCTAATATTCATCGAATTTTAAATTCATTTTTTCTCCGTTAGCATCGTAAAGCCGTATTAATTTGTTAATGCAGTAATTTGTCTTCTTTTAATCATCATTCATAACTAAGGATACCTTTATGCAAGAGCGAAGCCATCTCTATTTATCAAAGCATTTAGTAGGACAGGATGATAGTAACCATCATCAAAAAGTTCAAACAATTTTAATTAAGCTCGATCAAGAAATAGCTGAGCAATTTTCAGACTATACCCATTTAAAATATAACTATGATGCTCATCCTAATTTAATCATTGCGAGAAAATTATTAAAACACCTGGAGCGCTTATCTGAAAATCTTAATAATTATTTAGAATTACTTAAAGATAGCGAAAATAATCTAGCAGACTATAGAGAAAAGGAAAAACTTTTTGACGATGTTAAAAATCAATTAACAGAAGTGAATAGTTTAATCGAAAAGCGCATAGAAGATAAGTGTAATGCCATGATTATGCATCCAAATCCAACAATAAGGCGGTTCTACATAGAGGCTATAAAAATAGCTAGAAATTCATCCCCAATAATGACAGAAAGTTTCGATTTCTTGCTAGAAAGCTTTAAAATAAGTTTCAATATTGCACCTCGAATTTTGTTAAACAATCAAATTGGAAGAGATGCTATATTTTTTCCAGTATATTCTCCTAAAGAACTTGACGGTTTATTTTATATGGGTGATTGCATGTCTTTAAATGAAACGGCGTCTCTGCTCCAACATGAATTCGGCATACATGCAGCTAACTTAGCTTTCCACAAAACATTATCAGGCTTAGCTTCACCTTTACCTTACTACGAAATTAACCCAGAGAATGAAAAGAGATATTATCAATACATTCAAGATGGATTCCGAAAAATTGAAATAGTAAAAAAATTTTAGAAGAAAACTATTCTACAACAGAAAAAAAATTTAATAAATATAAAGATGCCATTAATCAATTTAATTTTAAATTTGAATTAGCTATGCCAGCTGAAACGGTTAAGGCATTAAAATTAAAAAAAGATAATAGATTTAATTTTAGGCCTTTTCTCGGCAAGCAAATAGAAGATGGAGATGTAAAAATTCTCGATCTTCAAGAGATTAAAGAATGGGAGTGGCCACTTTGCGCTGTCACGCTGCAAACCACCAATCCGATGGCAACTTTCTTCCATCAAGTAGAACTGATAAAAGAGCAACTAAATACCTATCCTAAAGATGAATATATACAGGAAGCGGAGGCTTATCTCTTTCAGGTTATGGGGAGAGTGGCGGGTACACTTGAAACCTTCTGGCCGGATATTATTGAAGCTAGAAATAAACTATATCAAGCTGCTGAAAAGAAATATTTGGCTGAAAATGGGCTAGTATTTTCCTACGATAGCAACATCTCGAATAATAATTCAAAACCCCTCCCAATAGCAGAAGATAAAAATCCAGAAAGCTTATGCCAAGAAGAGGCGCGTCTTCTAGTGGAACATCGTGATACCTTATTTAAGAGATTAGCTACATTACCAGAAAATATTCCAGAGAAACTCCCTGCACTTCATGTTAGACAATTCAAGTAATCTTTATAATTAATTTATTATTCGCAATTGGATCGCTGCATAACCAATCTGTAAGTGGTATAGGTAGCGATCCAAAAGCCCTATTAATTAAAATCAAATAACTGTATTTTTTTATAAAACCGTAACCCATCTATAATCCCTAATAACCCTGGCATCATACTATGATAAACGTTTTTCAATGCTTTAATTTTAGTTATCAACTTTGGCTCAGAATTGCCAACGGCAATGCCCTTTAATCCCGTTTGAAATAAAGATAAATCATTTAATGAATCCCCGCAGGTGATAACTGTCTCGTAATTTATATGCAACTCATTAAGTAAATTTAATAACGTAGATCCTTTGTTCACACCTGTTGGAAGAATATCTAAATATACATCAGAAGACAAAATTACATCATAGCCCGCATCAATAATCTTTTGCACCGTTTCATCTTGTAAATGGTCAGGATCATAATAATAAGCGACCCGATAAGGGGGGTCGATAGGCTGCAACTCAATACCAATATCATCACGTAATAATTCTTTTAATGCATTATTGCTATTGTTCCATTTCTGAATAATGGGATTTTGTAATTGCTCAATGACCTGGAAACTTGTTCCCTCAACAATATGAGTCCCATGATCGCCAATTATAAAATGTGGATGAGGTAGATAACCCATTTTGCAGAAATGTTCTACGGTCTCAACAGGCCGACCAGTAACATAAATCAACATAACATGCTCACGTAGACGTACAAGTTTATTATAGAAAACATTTTTTATTTCACTATCGCCTTCTAAGAAAGTGCCATCTAAATCAGTGGCTAATGTTAATTGATAGGGATTTGATATGATCATTAAAACCATGCCTTAATTTTGGGTATCCAATCAAATTTATGGGTGAAATAAAACACCATAAACATCCAGATTGACGCATAAACTACAAATAAATCCATCCATCGATAACTGGTATTATCCATAATCAGGGGAATAAACTGTGCAAGGATAATAAACCCAAGCATTAACATCGAGATAATTTGTGCATAAGGGAAAAAGCGCGCTTTATAGCGCAAGTTTTCTACACCGCCATGTTGAGGTAAATAATATTTTCTAAATTTATAATGACTGAGCGCAATCCCAAACCAGGCGATAAAACCTGATAAGGATGAGATTTGCACTAAATAAGAAAACAATACACCGTTACCGACAACGGAAGAGAGAAAAACAAACGAGCCAATTAACGATGAAATAAGCAACGCTGCCATGGGAATAGCAGAGGGATTGACGCGGCTGAAAGCTTTTGGCGCTTGGCCCGTTTTACCTAAGTACCATAATATACGCGTAGCAGAATACATGCTGGCATTTGCAGCAGAGAGAACTGCAACAAGAATAATGAAATTAATGAGATCCGCTGCATAATTAGAAAGATAATAGCTAAAGATTAAGGTATATGGGCTAGCATTGACGCTATCTTGTGTTGCAAGACGCGGATCATTATAAGGAAGTAATAAAGTAATAATGCCAATAGAAAGGATATAAAACAGGGTTAAACGCCAGAACACATATTTGATGGACTTAGGAATCGCTTTCTCAGGATCCTGTACTTCACCGGATGCCACACCAACAAGTTCTGTGCCTTGAAAAGAGAAGCCCGCAAATAAAAAAGCAGAAATAAAACCGATGAGGCCGCGATGAAAAGGTGCATCACCTATGCTCCAATGTGGGATACCAAAATGCGGTTGCTCTACGACAGTAAAAATACCAAGCACGATAAATGCTAGCACAACGGCCACTTTCACAAATGACATGAAATATTCAATTTCGCCAAATATCCGTACAGAAAAGGCATTACAAAGAAAAATCCCAATAAAAAAGACGAGTGAAAAAATAACACCGTTCACATGTGGAAACCAATAACTCATGATTAAAGCAGCTGCTGAAATCTCTGCTGCTAGCGTGATGGCCCAGTTAAGCCAATAGTTATAGCCCATCGCCAGGCCAAAGGATTTACCTACATATAGGCTAGAATATTCGCAAAAGGTACCAGAGGTCGGCTTATAGACACTCATTTCAGACAGGCTGGTCATTAAAAAATAAACAATTATTGCCATTAAACTATAGGCCAACAATGCTCCGCCGGGCCCCCCTACGAAGATGGTATAGCCGCTCGCTAAAAAAATACCTGTACCGATAGAGCCGCCAATGGCAATCATATTAAGGTGCCTAGCTTGCAGCCGGCGTGAGAGATCACTGGTCATGAGCTTTGATTCCGGTTTAAATTATATAAATTATCAATGAGTTAAAAATTAGCCTCATGCTGATGAATAAGCAAAGGCATATCATATTAAGGGGTATTATGGATAAATAGCAATTACTTATTGGCTGTGTCATTTTGTTGATATCATGCCAGTTTTCGCTGGCATGATACCGTTGAGTATTTTGAGAATTAAAAGGTTAGGTTTCTTCTTTATTAATGACTAAGAAAATGGCTGAAGGACCTCGTAAAACATTCAGTAAGACGGTCTTGCCTGATTTCGTGACAGATGCCTTTAAGTCATCGATATTTTTAACTTGTTGCTGATTGGCTGAAATGATCACATCTCCTGGGCGTAAATCGGAATTCCAGGCGTTGCTATCCGGATCAACAGAAACGACCAGAATCCCTGCTACATTGCCATGGATAGGGCTGAATAAGGTAAAGTTCTTTAATCCGACACCGTATAAGAAAGGATCGGCTTTCTCCATAATTTCTTTACGCTTTTGAGGATCTGATAACGTCACGGTGACTGTCATGTGTTTGTTGTTACGAATAATATCAATAGTCGTCTTCGTATCCACACGTAAAAAACCAATGGTATTGACTACATCACTGCCGTTTTTAACAGGACTGCCGTTTACTGCAGTAATCACATCACCTACCATTAAGCCCGCTAATTGGGCAGGGGAATTTGGTAATACTAACGTGACAACAGCACCTTTAGCATCCCCCAGATGGAAAGCATCAGCAAGCTCAGGGGAGACATCTTGCGCTCCAATACCTAAGACACCACGCTTTACATTACCGTAAGCAATCAATTGATCCATCACACTTTTAGCCATATTAGCGGGAATAGCAAAGCCGATACCGACGTTACCACGAGACGGAGCTAAAATAGCTGTATTAATCCCTACTAACTGGCCTTGCATATTAATTAATGCACCTCCGGAATTACCCAGATTAATGGAGGCATCAATTTGAATAAAGTTTTCGTAATTTTCGATTCCTAATTGCGTACGTCCTAAGGCGCTAACAATACCTGAGGTGACAGTTTGATTTAAGCCAAAAGGATTTCCAATCGCGACGACAAAATCGCCGACTTTTAATTTATTAGAATCACCCATGGTGATGGCGGTAAGATTTTTTGCCTTAATTTGGAGTAAGGCAATATCAGAAGGTTTATCAAGGCCAATAATTTTTGCTGTGAAATGGCGCCCGTCTCCTAAGGTAACCGCAACCTTTTGTGCATCAGCAATGACATGGGCATTCGTCATGATATAACCATGTTGGGCATCAACAATAACACCGGAAGCAACAGAAACGAAGGTGTCAGGAATCATCTCATTATTATCTTCTTTCGATTCTGCACGTTCTTTTTGGATTTCGCGCAAGGTAGCAAAATCGGTAATTTTAATTTGCGCTTTAATATTCACGACCGAAGGTAATACCCCTTGCAGCATAGGCGCAAGACTACTATCAAGCGGCGGTGCAGCAAAACTAGTAGTACTGATGAGCAGAAACAGGATAAAAGAAAGCAATCGAACGGGCGTGCTTAAACGTATCTGCATAAAATCCTCTCGTTAGTTTTTACTGACATGAATGACGGTATCTGTTTTTTATAGAGTAGTATAAGAAGCTATATTATCACGAATTACGCCATATTAAACTCACTAGCCGGCCTGTTTTACCTTTATCGCGGCGATAGGAGAAAAATAAGTCATCTTGGGTATAAGTACAGTAATTTCCACCATACACGTGATGGATACCGTGGAGGGCGAGGCGAATTTTAGCTAATGCGTAAAGGTCAGCCAACCATTTGTTTTCGCGATAGGGTGTAAAAGCAATGGAGGAGAGGGCATGTTTGAGAGTAAAAGCATCATAAACGTCTTTTCCTACTTCAAACTTTTGTGGGCCGATGGCAGGGCCTAGCCAGACTAATAACTCTTCAGGCGGGAGATTAAGGGCTTGCAAGGCTGTTTCAATAATGCCGTTTGCTAAGCCGCGCCATCCGGCATGAATAGCAGCAACATGGGTCCCTTGGCGATTGCAAAATAAGACGGGTAAGCAGTCTGCTGTTACGACGGCACAAACACGATGAGATTGGTTGGTAAAAAGACCATCTGCATTCTTTTCTCTATTTTCAGCTACAGCTTCAACCACGATGCTACTATGAATCTGTGTCAGCCAAATAGGTTCTTCCGGTAGTTTTAACTCCTGCCAGTTACTATGGATCGTGGTGGTATAGGCATGAATAGAAGAGGGGGCTGGCCATTCGGGTTGGATGAATTTCATCGGGGTTTTCTCGGCATATCTTCTCTCAAGACATGAATCAGCTGCTTCATATCCTCCGGCAACTCCGCTTCCCACCGCATAAACTCTTGGGTAACGGGATGGGTTAAACCTAATGCGTAAGCGTGTAAAGCTTGCCGTTTAAATTGCCGCAACGTTTCGATTAATTCGGGCGTCATCCCTTTTGTTAACTGAAGGCGGCCTCCGTACGTGGTATCTCCAATGATAGGATGATGAATATGGGCTAAATGAACCCGAATCTGATGCGTACGTCCTGTTTCCAGGCGTAAGGTGAGCCGGGTGTGGGTACGGTATTTCTCAGCAATGCGATAATGGGTCACCGCTGGTTTCCCTGTTTCAATCACTGCCATCCGTTTCCGTTGGAGGGGATGCCGGCCGATAGGGGCTTCAATACTACCACCGCTAATGAGTTTACCATTGACAATAGCTTGATATTCTCGCAGCAACGTTCGTTTCTTAAGCTGGTGGGATAGCGCTTTCAAAGCGACCGCTGTCTTTGCAATGACCAGTAATCCTGACGTATCTTTATCTAAACGGTGCAGAATTCCTGCCCGCGGAAGCGACTGTAAAGAGGGCGTATGATGGAGGAGGGCATTTAATAAAGTCTGATCGGCATTCCCTGCGCCAGGGTGGACGACTAAGCCTGCTGGCTTATTAATCACCATCAGCGCGTCATCTTCATACACAATCGATAAAGGAATATCCTGTGCCTCCCACTGCGGCTGGGGCTTGGCTATTGCCTCAATATCAATTATCTCGCCGCCTTTAACCTTCATTTTTGCTTTAACCGGTTGGCCATTGACCCGCACGGTACCTGCCTCAATCCAGGCTTGGATCTGTGTACGAGAATATTCTGGTAAGAGCTTAGCCAGCGCTTGATCTAGCCGCTCGTGTAGAGAAGAATGTGGAATAATGATGGTCTGTTTCATAACTTCGTGAATGATGACAGAATTTAGTTTACAATGCACGGCAAAAATCGGATGACAAGGTAGAGAGTCATGAAAAAATATTTGCTTTCCTTATCGATCATCGCATTACTGGCTGGATTGATGGCGAGTTGTGCTTCTTCGACTGATCCGGCTGAAGCATATAAGGGTGAAAGTCCACAAGAAATCTATCAAAAGGGCAAGGCTGCTTTAGAAGATAAAAGTTATGGTGAAGCAACCAAGCGGTTTGAAGCGTTAGATGTTCAATATCCTTTTGGGCCGGAAACCGAAAATGCCCAGCTTTATCTAATTTATAGCTATTACATGAAAGAAGATTATGCTCTTTCTGCAGCAGCCGCTGACCGCTTTATTCGTTTGCATCCTACTAATCCGCATGTGGATTATGCGTACTATATGCGGGGATTATCTAACTATTATCAAAATTTAGGGTTTATGGAGCGCTTTTTCCCTATCGATTTAGCGACGAGAGATCTGACACAAGTCCGAAAATCCTATAATGATTTTAGTCAATTAACGACTTTATTCCCGACTAGCAAATATACACCTTCTGCCCATCAATATTTAGTTTATTTGCGTAATATCTTGGCAAACCATGAATTAGAGGTAGCGCAATACTATTACACTCGCAAAGCCTATGTAGCTGCGGCGAATCGTGCTAATGGGTTAGTGGCACATTATCAGGGCGCGCCGGCTACGGTAGAGGGGTTAGGGTTGATGGCGAAATCGTATCATCAATTAGGAATGACGAAATTAGAGCAGGATACATTGACGGTGTTGAGGTATAACTATCCGGATATAAAGGTGAATGTGGAATCATAAAATCATCCCGGCGAAGGCCGGGACCCCCACGGTAAATCTATCGGGGTGTAATATTATCCTTTAAACCGATTCGTCAACGGATAACGCCAATCTTTTCCAAACGACTTATGATTAATATGCGTTCCAATCGCTGCTTGTTTACGTTTATATTCACTTTTCAGCACTAAATTCACCACTTTCCTCACCACTTCTGGATCAAAGCCTTGTGCAATAATATCATCAACACTTTGTCCATGATTCAGATAGCATTCAAGAATTTTATCCAATACAGAATAAGGAGGAAGGGAATCCTCATCTTTTTGGTTGGCAGCTAATTCAGCAGTAGGTGCGCGGTTCAATGTACGTTCTGGAATAACGGCGCTAAGTTGATTACGATAATGGGCTAATTGATATACTAATGTTTTAGGTACATCTTTTAGTACAGCAAATCCACCAGCCATATCACCATATAACGTACAATAACCAACAGCAAGCTCACTGCGATTACCCGTCGTCAATACTAACCAACCTGACTTGTTTGATAACGACATGAGAATTACTCCACGGCAGCGAGCTTGAATATTTTCTTCAGTGACATCCGCCGATTTTCCTTTAAAACTCAGTGATAAGGAATCAAGAAATGCTTTAAAACTTGGCTCAATCGAAATAGTTTCAGATTGAATACCTAAACGCTGAATTAAATCCACCGCATCGAGCGTGCTAATATCCGCCGTATAACGTGAAGGCATCATTATGCCACGCACTCGGTCTTTTCCTAACGCATCGACTGCGATAGTAAGCGTTAACGCAGAATCAATTCCACCCGAAGCACCTACCAGCACACCGGGAATACAATTTTTATCAATATAATCGCGTAAGCCTACTACCAACGCTTGGTAGGTTCTTTCTAATGTAGCAGGAATCACGATGGTATCAGATTTAATTTGAGTAGCGTTAATCGCGATATCAACAGGAAGTAATGTTTCCTTAAAAAATCCCGCAAACTTACACACGTCACCTTTTTCATTCACCATCATGGAACCGCCATCAAAAACTAACTCATCTTGGCCGCCAACATTATTCACATACAAAATAGGAAGGTGACTTTCTTCTGCGCGTGCTTTTAATATTTTTACACGTTCTTCATGTTTATCTGTTTCAAATGGCGAGGCATTTGGTACAAGAATTAATCGCGCACCGTTCGCGGCTGCTTGTTTTATGGGTGCTGGCGACCAAGCATCTTCACAAATAATAATGCCAACCGGAATATTTTTAACAGGCACCACACAGGATTGATGATCTGCAATAAAATAGCGATCTTCATCAAACACCCCATAATTAGGTAAATGCTGTTTTGCATATTCCGCAATAACCTTGTTGTTATAAATAAGCGAGCAGGCATTATACAACCCTTTTTTTGTAGCGAGC
The DNA here is from genome assembly GCA_021324335.1 of Gammaproteobacteria bacterium. Classification (GTDB taxonomy): domain Bacteria; phylum Pseudomonadota; class Gammaproteobacteria; order DSM-16500; family DSM-16500; genus Aquicella. The sequence goes on along the minus strand of JAJPJH010000059.1, from coordinate 11,029 downwards.
GGATGACCTACTAAACAATAAATATCTTTTACTTCCGAAATAAAAGCTTGTAAGGCTTTCCTTGTTTCCTGAATAAATGCTTCTCGCAGTAATAAATCTTCTGGCGGATAACCTGTTAAACTTAATTCGGGAAATACAATCATATCAGCCGAAAAAGTATCGCGCGCGCGCTGCGCAGCTTGAATGTGTTTAGCGAGATTACCTTCAATATCACCTACACATAAATTAAGTTGAGCTAAGACGATACGTAATGTCGCTGTCATTCTTTTTTCTCCTCACCCACAATAAGGGCTTTATAGTGATCCGCATCCTTGCAAGCATCAACGACCATTCCTTTATCAGGAATATCCATCCCCGGCAAAGGAAGAGAGAGCGTAGAGAGATGAGCAAGATACATATGTTTTTTTAACTTTCCGCGATAGTGCATACGAGCAATGATTTCTTGTCCGGTATAACAGCCTTTTTCAAAATCAACAGCATTCAGCTGAGGCAAGTTAATTTCATGGGGCAAAAATTTTCCGCTTGATTCTGGGTAAATGGCAGGAATTTTATCGTCAATTTCAAGACATTTCCATTCGTCAATAGTGAAAGTGGGGGAAGCAGGAATTGTATTTGTCATCAAGAGACGAAAGCGAGAAGATCCAGCAGGGATACGCAGATGAATAGGATAACGATCTAGTATGGCAGCATCGCCTTTATATCCTATGATAATCATTTCATCACTAGCATCACTTAATTCGACTTTATAAAAAACGGCATACTTTTTTAATGCGGCTATTGCAATGGGAATCATATTTCGCGGCATCAGTAAATAGTAAGCATCATGCCATTGAAAGAGATAAAATAAGAAAATCACGCGACCTTGCGGATTACAATGTGCTCCCATGCTGCTTTCTGTGCCCGAAATTTTATCGATGTTACAAGTCAGCTGGCCTTGTAATAATTTTTTTGTGTCTTTTCCGCTAACTTTTAACAAGCCTTCTTCAGTTAAATGGAGGAACATGGGTCTCACCCGTATGGATTTGAGCTGCATATGATAAAATAAAATATATTGCTATCTCCAGCAATTCACTATAAATTTGCTGCTTGACATGCTCAGTTTGATTTAGGTCTATAGTAATAAAGAGGGGCGATTACGATGGCTAAGAAAAAAGCCTTAATAATGGTCGACTTACAAAACGACTTCTGCCAAGGCGGCCGGTTGGCTGTACCTGGGGCAGATGAGATTATGCCCCTTGCTAATCGTTTGCAACCGCTTTTTGATCTCGTGATTGCGACCCAAGATTGGCATCCCAAAGATCACATGAGTTTTGCTAGTAATCATCCTCGTTATGCGGTAGGGGACGTGATTGTGGTCAATAATATCCCACAGGTGTTATGGCCAGATCATTGTGTGCAAAATACGAAAGGAGCGGAGTTTCATCCCCTTTTAGGTCTTCGCCATATCGATAAAATCATCCATAAAGGGATAGACCGGCATATTGATAGTTATAGTGCGTTTTATGATAACGCTCATTTGCGTTCTACTGGCTTAGGGGAATATTTACGCAGCCAAGGGGTTGAGGAGGTGTATCTCCTGGGGTTAGCAACAGACTATTGCGTCAAATATTCTTCATTGGATGCTATTTACTTAGGCTTTAAAGTGTATGTGATTCATGATGCTTGCCGTGGGGTAGAATTAAAGCCGGGGGATATTGCTGCTGCGATTAAGGAAATTAAAGAAAGTGGTGCTATCTTAGTTAGCTCTCAAGATATTCTGGGCGAAGATAAAAAAACCGCGGTTTTATAACAAGTTAGCGATCAGATTTAATCCATTTCATTATTTCTATAGGCTGCTGAATATACCCATCTGCTGCCCAGGCAATGGGATTTTCTTCTTCCCCGATATACCCATACAAGGCGACCAGAGAAGCGGTACCTGCTGCTTTGCTAGCAGTCACATCCGTTAGAGAATCGCCTATGTAAAGGCAGGTTTTAGGATCTTGCTGGAGGAGTTGGCAAGCATAGAGAATAGGGGCAGGGTCGGGTTTGAAAGTAGGTAAGGAATCACCACAAATCACGCATATGGGCCTATGGTCTATCCGCAATGCTTTTAGTAAGGCTGAGGTATGTCGTGTTAGCTTATTTGTTACAATCCCCCACGGCATCTGGGTTTCATCAAGATGAGATAACACTTCTTCAATTCCGGGAAAAAATTGGGTCGAATCAGCAAGGTGTTCTTCATAAACGGCTAGAAATTTTTCTCGTAATGCATTGAAATGAGGCGAATTCTCATCAATCCCTAAAAGGCGTTTAATCATGATTTTTGAACCCAAACTAATAATCGGCCGAAGTTCTGCTAAGGACATGGCAGGTAAATCATGGTCATGTCGTAATTGATTGAATGCATAAACCAGGTCAGGCGCGGTATCCAATAACGTGCCATCTAAATCAAATAAAACGCCACGAAAAGAAGTCATACCGGTTTCCTTGCATAAAGAAGATAATTAACAGAGATATCATCCGTTAACTGAAAGTACCGACTAAGAGGATGATAGGTAATGCCTTTTAACTCTTCGAGTAAGAGGCTTGCTTGTCTCGCCCAAGCACTTAATTCAGAAGGTCGAATGAATTTAGCATAATCATGAGTATTTTTTGGTAATAATTTCAATAAGTATTCAGCACCCAAAATAGCAAAGAGATACGATTTAAGATGACGATTAAGGGTAGAAAAAAAGACATGGCCACCGGGTTTCACTAAAGTCGCACAGGCTTTAATGATGGAGGCGGGGTCAGGAACGTGCTCAAGCATTTCTAAGCAAGTGACAATGTCATAATGACCAGGGCGTTCGCGGGCCATTTCTTCAGCAGCAATAACACGGTATTCCACTTGGGTGCCTGACTCGAGTTGATGCAGTTTCGCTACATCGATGACAGATTTATTCATATCAATTCCGGTAACATGGGCTCCTTTAAGCGCCATGCTTTCAGAAAGAATGCCGCCACCACAACCAATATCGATGACTTGTTTCCCAGCGAGGGGCGTTTTTTGAGAAATATAATCTAATCGCAGGGGATTGATTTGATGTAAAGTTTTTAACTCGCCGGTTGGGTCCCACCAATGCGCTGCGAGGGAAGCAAATTTTGCTAACTCTTGCGGGTCGTAATTTGTATCCATCATGATTCACCTTGCTTGATTGAGCTAACAGATGTTAAGTTTAATTATTATCGAAACAGGGAATTGTGATATGAAACTGAAATATTTCGCAATAGCTATTTTGTTTGCCATAACGGGGTCGCAGGTGATGGCACAAACAGTAGATCAATCTCCTGCTCAGCCACTCCCTTCTACAGGGGCACAGCCTGCTGTCCCAGCTGCTAATCCGCCGGTGGCTAATCCCGCTGTGGCTCCCGTGACCTCTGCTGCTGTACCAGCCGCTCCTGTTTCGCCAGCCGCTCCTATCGAAAGTCAAAGTGCTGGAGGAGAACCGCAAACCACTATTATTGATACGGGTGGGAATTTGAAAATCGTCCCTAAATCCACCCAACCACCTACTTCTTCAATCGGTGCGACATCGCCGGGTATGATGCAATCAGCCCCTCCACAAGTACCTCAGCCGGCCGTAGCAGTTCCCGGCGGACCCAGCGTACAGGGTGTAAACGTGGTTGTTCCTCCCTCTACGACGCCACCTCAATCAACCCCCACGCAGGGCATGCCAGCAGCTCCTATGGCACCAGGCGCAGCGCCTGGGGTACAAACCCAGCCGCAGCAGGCTAATCCAGGCATGCCGCCACAGCCAATGAATTCGATGCCAGGAGTAGGGGCACCGCCTGCTGCAGCGCCTAGCAATCAAGCTGCACCAGGTATGCCGACTTCCGCTAATCCGCCTTTACCTAGCACTTTTAATGAACCTGGAAATCAGCTTGCATTAGAACCTGCTATTAAATCATCATAATCAGCCTTTACTTCTCTCCTGCTAACGCGGGGGAGAAGACAGAAGACTGTCACTAGCCATTAAATTTGAGAATTTCTATGTCAGACGAGAAAACTTTACCGCAACCTATTTATTTGAAAGACTACCAGATTCCTGCTTATTTAATTGATGACATTCATCTTCACTTTAATCTTTATGACACGCATACGATTGTGAAGTCTCGTATGAAGGTCCGTCATCATCGATTAAGTACGAACTCATCGAAAGAGTTAATACTTAATGGGGAAGAGTTAACCTTAGAAGCGATACAATTAAATGGAAAAGTATTGAGTGAATCGGATTATACCTTAACCGATACCTTGCTGGTTATTCACAATGTTCCTGATGTATTCGATCTCGATATTACCACTAAAATCTATCCCCAAAAAAATACCGCCCTGAGTGGTCTCTATTGCTCACGTGATACCTATTGCACCCAATGCGAGGCAGAAGGGTTTAGACGCATTACCTATTTTATGGATCACCCTGATATTTTATCCCGCTATACGACAACCATTGAGGCTGATGCAAAGCGTTATCCTTATCTCTTATCGAATGGTAATTTAATTGATTCCGGTCAATTAGAAAATGGTCGTCATTGGGCCACATGGGAAGATCCATTTAAAAAACCTAGTTATTTATTTGCCTTAGTGGCTGGCGATTTTGATTTAATTGAAGATACGTTTATTACGCAATCGAATCGTCCTGTTTCCCTACGAATTTATGTCGAAAAAGGCTATGGCGATCAGGCGCAACATGCTGTTTATTCGCTCAAAGAAGCTATGCGTTGGGATGAGAAAAATTATGGCCGAGAATATGATTTAGATATTTACATGCTGGTTGCTATCAGTGATTTCAATATGGGAGCAATGGAAAATAAAGGTTTAAATATTTTTAATACCAAATATGTATTAGCGAAACCAGAAACAGCTACAGATGATGATTATATCCATATTTTATCAGTGATTGGCCATGAATATTTTCATAATTGGACAGGGAATCGGGTCACCTGTCGTGATTGGTTTCAATTAAGTTTAAAGGAAGGGTTGACTATTTTTCGCGATCAATCTTTTAGCGAAGATTTACTTTCTCATGCCGTTATGCGTATACGCGATGTTACTCGCTTACGTGAAGTCCAGTTTTCAGAAGACGCAGGTCCCTTAGCACATCCTGTGCGCCCCGATTCCTACATTGAAATCAATAATTTTTATACGGCCACCGTCTATGAAAAAGGTGCTGAAGTGCTGCGCATGCTGCAAACTATTCTCGGTAAACCTTTATTCCGTAAAGGCATGGATTTATATTTTGCCAGCTATGATGGTCAAGCGGTAACGATAGAAGATTTTATTAAAACAATGGAAGATGTATCGGGAGTGGATTTAACGCAATTTCGATTATGGTATACCCAAGCGGGTACTCCCACCGTTACCGCTCAAGATGATTATGATGCCCAGCAACAGCTATATACACTGACGTTCACACAATTTTGCCCACCTACACCAAGGCAAGTTGAAAAGAAGCCTATGCTTATTCCTATTCAAATTGGTTTGCTGAATCAACAGGGTGAAGAAATTGTAAGAGACGTATTGCAACTTACTAAAGCTTCGCAAGTGTTTCAGTTTAAACAAATAGCTTCACAACCTATTCCCTCATTACTACAAAATTTTTCAGCCCCCATTAAACTCGATTACTATTATTCTGATGCTGATTTGTTATTTTTACTTAAACAGGATAAAGATGCGTTTAATCGCTGGGAAGCAGGGCAGAAATATGTATTACGGACAATATTAAATTTAATTAAAGATTATCAGCAAGAAACGTTATTAACATTATCACAAGAATTTATTGATGTGTATGCCCATTTATTAAGAAAGCAAATGGACGATAAATTTTTGTTAGCGGAAATGTTGATAATGCCATCGGAGAAATATATTGGCGAACAAATGGAAGTCATCGATGTTGATGCGATTCATACCGTACGGGAATTTGTATTGACAGAAGTAGCGAAGGAATTACATTTGTTATTTCATGAGGTTTATCGTCAGCATCATGATGAATCAGTTCCTTACCGATTCTCACTGGAAGAGGTAGGTAAGCGGCAGTTAAAAAATCGCTGTCTCGCTTACCTCATGCGATTACCGCAATATACGGATATTGGGATGCAGCAATTTACCACCGCGCTGACATCCAATATGACCGAAACAGCCGCTGCTTTGCAGGCTTTAAGTGATTTAGATTCACCTCTCAGAGCCAAAGCATTAGATCAATTTTATGAGACATGGAAGCAAGATGATTTAGTCGTGGATAAATGGTTTGCTATTCAAGCGGCGACAAAATTACCGATTGCTTTGCAACAAGTCAAAAAACTGATGCGGCATGAGGCTTTTGATATAAAAAATCCCAATAAAGTGTATGCCTTAATCGGGACGTTTGGTCATCGTAACGCCGTGAATTTCCATGTGAGAAGCGGAGAGGGATATGCTTTCTTGCGTGAAGTTGTACAACAACTTGACAAATTAAACCCACAAGTGGCAGCCCGTATGGTAAATCCTTTGACTAGCTGGCGACGGTATGATAAAGAACGACAAGCATTAATGCGGGAGCAACTGGCATTGCTTCTGGACGATAAAAAAATCTCAACGGATTTATATGAATTAGTTACCAAAAGTCTTGAATAGAGGTCTTTAGAAAATGATAACGCAACAAACTCGTCTTGAATCAGATAGCATGGGAACAATTGAAGTCCCTGCTGATAAATACTGGGGTGCACAAACGCAACGTTCGCTAGAGCATTTCGCCATTGGCAATGACCGCATGCCGGTGGAATTAATCCGTGCGTTTGCAGTTTTGAAAAAAGCAGCGGCGATCACTAACTATGAATTAGGTCTTATGAAAAAGGAGACGATGGAATTAATCGTTAAAGCAGCGGATGAAGTGATAGCAGGAAAATTCAATGATCAATTTCCTTTGCGTATATGGCAAACGGGTAGTGGTACGCAAACAAATATGAATGTAAATGAAGTGATTAGTAATCGTGCGATTGAACTGGCAACAGGAAAAATCGGCGGTAAAAGTCCAGTTCATCCCAATGATCATGTGAACCAATCACAGTCATCGAACGATACTTTCCCAACGGCTATGCATATTGCTGCAGCTGAAGCCATTATTCATCATCTATTACCAGCAATCACAGAATTACGTGATGCATTAGCAGAAAAGCAAAAACAATTTGCGCATATTGTTAAAATAGGTCGTACGCATTTACAAGATGCCGTACCTTTGACATTAGGCCAAGAGTTTTCTGGTTATGTGTCGCAATTAGATGCGGCGATGGAAAATATCAAGAAAACGCTGCCAGGATTATATGAGCTAGCATTGGGTGGAACGGCAGTGGGTACCGGCTTGAATACGCATCCTAAATTTGCTGAAAAAGCAGCAGCAAAAATTGCGGAATTAACTGGTTTGCCTTTTGTTTCTGCACCAAACAAATTTGCTGCTTTGGCTGCGCATGATGCTTTTGTTTTCTCAAGTGGCGCATTAAAAACATTAGCTTGTGCCTTGATGAAAATAGCGAATGATATTCGCTGGTTAGGATCGGGCCCGCGTTGTGGTTTGGGTGAATTGATTTTGCCTGCCAATGAACCGGGTTCTTCGATTATGCCTGGTAAAGTAAATCCAACTCAGTCAGAAGCAATGACCATGGTGTGTGTGCAAGTCATGGGAAATGATGCGACGATTGGGTTTGCAGATTCGCAAGGAAATTTTGAGTTAAATGTGTTTAAGCCAGTCATTATTCACAACTTCTTACATTCTGTACGCTTGCTGACAGATTCCTCACGTATGTTTACTAAATATTGTGTGAAAGGATTGGAAGCGGATGAAAGAGCAATTAACGAATCTGTTCATAATTCGCTAATGTTAGTGACAGCGCTTGCGCCAAAAATTGGCTATGACAAAGCAGCGGAGATTGCGCATAAGGCATGGCATGATGGGACGTCGTTGTTAGAGGCGTGTTTAGCGTTGGGATATTTAAATGAGAAGGAATTCAAAGAATACGTACGACCTGAATCCATGTTGGGTCCGAAAGAATAGGCTACTCTCTTCTATATATTTACCCTTTCTCCTGTTTTGCTAGGAGAAAGGAGCTAGGGGAAGGAGGTGGTTTTCCTTTCGTCAAATGTATAGACATGTAGACACACGCGGGATTTAAGTCTATACTTGTATATACCTAATGAGAGGTTAGATATCATGACGAAAATAGCTACGTTAACTGTTCAAAAATGGGGAAATAGTCTTGCTGTTCGGATTCCTGCCGCACTTGCGCGCAGTGCACATTTTCATCTGGGTACACCAGTAGAGCTGGCGGTCCAAGACGATGCCATTATTGTTCGATCTATAGGCAGTCAAAACTTAACCTTAGATGAAAGACTTAAGTTATTTGATCCCAAAAAACATAGTGGGGAAGTGATGGCATCCGAATTGCTCGGGGCGGAGAAATTTTAATGACAAGACCAGCCTGGGTTCCGGATCGTGGAGAGATCATATGGATTAATTTTAATCCTCAAAGTGGTCGCGAAATGCGTGATAGGCATCCGATGTTAGTTTTATCTCCAAAGAAATTTAATGATCGAACGGGCATTGTTATCGGACTACCCATGACCACAGCTGATTACAATAGTACTAACCCGTTTGCTATTAAATTTGAAGGGCCTCAAGGAGTAATTAGTTATGTGTTGGCCCATCAACCAAAGTCTTTTGATTGGCGACGACGCAGCGCAAAAATTCATCCTTGGAAATGCGTACCAAAAGAAGTATTTACCAATGTTTGTGAGCTATTAAATCAAATCATCTCATTAACTGAATAAGATAATGCCCATAGCTATCGCAATGCTGGTATCAGCCCTATCAACCCATTCGCCAACATCCCTACTGCAATCGCCATAATCAGCATCCCCATAATCCGCGTAATCACCTTAATCACGGATTCCCCCACCAGCCGCGCAATGGTATTACCATAATATAAAATCAACCCCATACCGAAGGCTAATCCTAGGCACAGTAAAGATAACCACAATTTGAGATGGGTCGTTTGATAATCAGTGGAAGCAATAATCAAGGTGCTAATAGTGCCGGGACCGACGATAATAGGCAAAGCTAAAGGCACAATAGCCAAGGAAGTGCGGTCTTCTGCAGCGGCATCATCTTCTGGCGTATGGCTGATCGGGCTTTCTTTGGACTGCAGCATGGATAACCCCGTGAGCAATAAAATAATCCCACCAGCACAGCGAAAAGAAGGGATGGTGATACCTAATAATTCTAGCAATTGGTTGCCGAACCAAAGGGAGCTTAACATGATCACAATAATCGCTAAACCACAGCGTAACGCAATTCGTTGTTGATGTAAGGAAGAAAATTTATGGGTTAGTTGCAAGAAAATAGATAATGACCCAAGCGGGTTCATCATAATAATCATGGCAACGAGAAATTTTACTGTTTCTGCGTAACTCACAACACACTACTCGCTTTTATTTTAATGCGGATTATGATAGCGGAAGACAGTCAGAATTGCTAGGATAAGCCTTTTTTAAGATTGGATTAAGAATCACATGCGTAAAGTATACAATTTCAACGCGGGCCCAGCCATGTTGCCCGAAGAAGTATTAAAACAAGCACAAGCAGAAATGCTAGATTGGCATGGAACAGGCATGTCTATTATGGAATTAGGCCATCGTGGCCATGAATTTAAAGAAGTGGCTGAGCAGGCAGAAGCAGATCTCCGTGAACTCATGGCGATTCCCATGCATTATCACGTCTTTTTCCTGGCGGGTGGCGCTAGTACCCAATTTGCAATGGTGCCATTAAACTTATTAAATGGAAAAGGAACAGCAGATTATATTGAGACAGGGGTATGGTCGAAAAAAGCAGTGACTGAAGCGCAGCGTTACGGCAATATCAACATTGCTGCAAAAACCGCTCATCGTAACCATTTAGCTTATGTACCACCGCAAGAAGAGTGGTCATTAAACAAAGAGGCGGCTTATGTTCATTACACGCCGAATGAAACGATTGATGGCATTGAATTTCATTGGGTCCCTAGAACAGGGGATGTTCCTCTGGTAGCGGATATGACCTCGAATATTTTATCCCGGCCTATTGATATCAATGACTACGGTATTGTTTATGCCGGCGCCCAAAAAAACGTGGGACAAGCAGGTATTACCATCGTGATTGTGCGGGAAGATTTAATTCAAGAACCATTACCGCGTACTCCTACGCTTTATGCCTATAAAACACATGCAGAACATCACTCTTTTTACAATACACCTCCTACTTATAGCTGGTATATCACAGGTCTCATGCTCGCGTGGCTAAAGCGACAGGGTGGGGTAGAAGCCATCTATAAAATTAACCGGCGTAAGGCAGATACGCTGTATAATGTCATTGATACCCATAAGGATTTTTATATTTGCCGCGTGGAACCGAGTTATCGATCAATGCAAAATGTCATGTTTTATTTGCACGATGAAAAACTTACTCCTCGCTTTTTAGAAGAAGCTGCGAAAAGAAATCTGTTGAACTTAGCGGGCCATCGTGTTAGCGGTGGTGTACGTGCGAGTATCTACAATGGCATGCCAGAAGAAGGTGTCAATTTATTAGCTGACTTTATGCAGGATTTCGTTAAGCGACAAGGATAATGCGCTCACATATCGGTTCAAGTCTAATTGAAATTCTCGTCAGCTTGCTTATTTTATCCCTCATGTTATTAGGATTTGATGCAATGCAACTAGCTGCCTTGCAAAAAGCGAAGGCAGCTTATTATTTTAGTGTTGCGACCCAACAGCTAGAAGTGATGAGTGAGCGTTTACGAGCATTAGGTGAAGGAAATACCGAAGACCTGTTACAAGCGTGGAACCAACAAAATCAAACCGTATTACCACAAGGTCGCGGCACCCTTAGCGGAGGCTATCCTGATTTTACACTCGCTATTTTTTGGGGAGCCGTCACTGAATCACAATGTACTAAAAATACCATAGGTCAATCTGGATGTTTGTTCAGAAAAATCTAAAAGGTGAGAC